>DAIOGR010000546.1:0-1500 GCA_036745155.1 Gaiella sp. | reverse complement strand
GCGCGCTGATCCAGGCGATCGAGTACCGCGTCGAGCACAAGCTGCTCTTCGGCACGGACTTCCCGTTCTTCACCGCCCGCCAGACGATCGACGGCCTCCGCTCCCTGGCGGGGAAGCCCTTCGGGTCCGACCTGCCGGCGATCGACCCTGTCGTGATCGAGAACATCATCGAGCGCCCGTCGCTCGAGCTGCTCGGCATCGACGGCTGACGCGGCGACCGCACCCTACGGGTCGTCCCACTCCGGCCCGTCGAAGGTCTCGAGCTCGCTGACGAATGGCAGGTCGGGCGGCTGCGGCACGGTGTGCCGCCCGACGACCTCGGCCACGATCGCCGCGGCCCGCTCGACGTCCTCGTCGGCGATCAGGCGGTGGGTGACGAACCGGATCCGGCTCGGGTCGCGCTCCATCACCCGTACGCCGGCGGCGTCGAGCAGGTCGACGAGCTCCGGCGCCGGGATCCCGGTGGCCGCGACGTCGGCGAGCACGATGTTGGTCTCGACCTCCGCCGGGCGCAGCGTGATCCCGGGCACGACGGCGAGGCGGTCTCCGAGCTCCCGGGCCCGCCGGTGGTCGTCGGCGATCCGGTCGATCATGGTGTCGAGCGCAACGAGACCTGCCGCGGCGGCGATGCCCGCGCGGTGCATCGTGCCGCCGCCGAGGCGGTGCACCATCAGCTCGGCTCGCTCCACCACCGCCTCGCTGCCGGCCAGCACCGCCCCGAACGGCGCCGACAGCCCCTTGTTCAGCGAGAAGGCGACGGAGTTGGCCGGCGCGGCGAGGTCGGCGAGCGGGACGCGGAGCGCGACGGAGGCGTTGACCAGCCGGGCGCCGTCGATGTGGACGCGGCAGTCGTGCCGCTTCGCGGCGGCGGCGAGCGCCTCGGTCAGCTCGACCGAGACCACCGTGCCGCCTGCGCGCGTGTGCGTGTTCTCGACGATCAGCAGGGCCGCGTGCGTCTCCTCGACCAGGCGCTCGACGGCGGCCGGGTCGAGCCGACCGTCGACCGCGAAGAGCGGCCGGGGCTCGAGGCGCGCGATCTCGGTGATACCCATCGACTCTGAGGTGAGGACGTGTGAGGCGGCTTCGAGCACGACGCGCTCGCCGGGCCGGCAGAACGCGAGCATCGCCGCCAGGTTGGCCATGCCACACGTGGGCACCCAGATCGCTGCCGCCTTCCCGAGCAGCACCGCCACGCGCTCGCAGAGCGCGCTCACCGAGGCATCCTCCCCGAACCTTGGCCAGCCGAGCCGGGCCTCACGCATCGCGTCCCACATCTCGTCCGTCGGGACGGAGCAGAGATCCGAGCGCAGGTCGATCATCGGGCCCTTACGGGCGTCAGGCCCGCAGCAGGTGGCGCCCCGGCCGCGCGCCGGTGTGCTCGCCGCCGTCGACGACGAAGGTGCCGTTGACGAGCACCTGCTCGACGCCGCGGGCGTAATGATGCGGGTCGTCGATCGTCGAGACCTCGTCGAGCGCGTCGAAGTCGAAGACGACGACGTC
>DAIOGR010000545.1:0-1500 GCA_036745155.1 Gaiella sp. | reverse complement strand
CTGAGATACCGTCACGTCTGTCAAGCCGTCTCATGCGCGGGCCTCCGCGAGGATGGGCACGAAGGGCTTCCGGTTCTTCGCGACGTAGTGCACGGCGACGAGGAGCTTCCGCATCGCGGCGACGAGGGCGACCTTCGGGAGCTTGCCGCGGGCGCGGAGGCCCTCGTAGTACGCGCGCAGCCAAGCGTTCTTGCGGACGGCGGTGAGCGTCGGCATCCAGAGCTTCGTGCGGAGCCTGGCGTTGCCGTGCGGGGTGAGCCCGGCGCGGGTGGCGAGACGCTTGCCGGACTGGCGCAGACCGGGGACGCAGCCGACGTAGGCCGCCATGGCAGCGGCATCCCGGAACGCGCCGATGTCGCCGAACTCCGCGACGAGGCGGGCAGCGGTGGTGGGGCCGATGCCGTCGATGGTGGTGAGCAGGGTGCCCACCTCGTGGTCGCCGAGCGTGCGCTCGATGTCGGCGTCGAGCTCGCGGAGCCGGCGTCGCAGCAGGTCGATGTCTTCGCAGGCGAAGCGCACCTGGACGCGGTAGGCAGGGCCGTGGTGGCGTCCGACGGAGACCTTCGCGGCCTCGACGAGGCCCTTCGCGATCTCCTCGCCGACCTTGTGCCGCCTGTCGTAGCAGAGCTTCGCGAGCCGCTTCCACGGGAGTCCCAGGAACGCCTCGGCGGTGGGGTACTCGTGGAGGATCGTGGTCGCCAGCTCGCTGTCGAGCGTGCGCACGTACCGCGTGAACTCGGGGAATCCGAGATCGACGGCGCGGTGCAACTGGCGAACCCGGTCGCCGAGGTCCTGCATCAGCCGATCGCGGAGCCGCACCAGTTCGCGCAGTTCCTGGGAGGCACCGTCCGGGAGCCGCGTCGCGACCGGCCGCTTCTCGGCGGCGAACCGCGCGATGCCGACGGCATCGATGGCGTCGGTCTTCGTCCGCTGCAGGTCCTCGCCGGCGAAGCGGCTCGTCCGCAGCGGGTTGAGCAGCGCGATCGTGTGCCCCGCTGCGGCGAGCGTGACGTACACGTTGCGCCAGTAGTGACCCGTCGCCTCCATGGCGACGAGCAGCTCGCCGGGCGCCCCGAGCAGCTCGAGCAGCTTGGCGTGCCCGGCTGCGTCCTCGGTGAAGGCCGTCGGTTTCACGACGAGCTCCCGCTGCTCGTTGATGACGGCCACGAAGTGCTTCTCGGCAGCGATGTCGATCCCGGCAAAGCGCACGCCCTTCCCCTTGTCCGACGGGGGCTGCCGGGAGCCTCGGAGCCGGTGTCCACGCTCACGCTTGTCCATGCGAGGACGCGCTTCGCGCCTCTGGATACCGTCCGAGCAAGGAACACCGGTCGAGGGCGCCAATCTCAGCGACGAGGACTCAGCCTCAAGCGCTCTACGGCGACCCTCTCCCGGAACCCGTCCTCCCCCTTCTACGCCAGAGGTCTGGCATGAGTGGGAGTCATACAAGCGCGCGCAGCATGCGCTTCACCCGGGCGGCGAGCCCCACCAGCTCCGCCGCCT
>DAIOGR010000544.1:0-1513 GCA_036745155.1 Gaiella sp. | reverse complement strand
GCCGAGATCGCCCTCGCCTTCGACCGCGCCGGCGAGCCCGAGCGGGCGGAGGAGCTGTACGAGCTCGCGATCGAGTTCCTCTCGCAGAGCCCGAACCGGTACCTCGCCGAGACGTACCTCCACTACGGCGAGCTGCTCGAGCGCCAGGACAAGAAGGACGCCGCCTTCGACGTCTACAAGCGCGGCATGTCCCTGCGGGCCGAGCTGGAGCAGCTCGCCCGCCCGCTGTAGGCACGAGTCCTGAGAACTACGAGCGCAAGCGCTCCCCCGCCGGGTCGTACAGCGGCTCGGCGGCGACCTCGCCCTCGACCCACTCGCCGAAGATCTCGACGGCGACGCGGTTCCCCACCTCGGCGTCCGCCACCGGCAGGTAGGCGTACGCGATCGAATTGCCGACCGTGTAGCCGTAGCCGCCGCTCGTGACCCGCCCCACGAGCCTCTCCCCCACGCGCACCGGCTCGGAGCCGAGCGCGACCGAGCGAGGGTCGCCGAGCGTCAGGCAGCAGAGGCGAACCTCGGGCTGCTGCCGCTCCAGCAGGGCTGCCCGCCCGATGAACTCGTCCTTGTCGAGCTTGACCGCGAAGCCGAGGCCCGCCTCGAACGGTGTCTCCTCCGGCGTGATGTCGGCCCCCCAGACCCGGTAGCCCTTCTCGAGCCGCAGCGAGTCGATCGCCTTGTAGCCCGCGGCGACGAGGCCGTGCTCGCGGCCGCCCTGCCAGAGCGTGTCCCAGAGCCGGGCGCCGAACTCGGCCGGGCAGTACAGCTCCCAGCCGAGCTCGCCCACATACGTCACCCGGAGCGCGAGGCACGGCACGGGGCCCACGGAGATCTCACGGGCGCGCAGGTACAGGAACGCCTCGCTCGAGAGGTCGCTGACCGTGAGCGGCTGCAGGATCTCCCTGGCGGTCGGGCCCCACAGGCCGTAGCAGGCGTACGCCGAGGTCACGTCCGCAACGTGCACCGATCCGTCCGCCGGGGCGTGCTGGCGGATCCAGGCGATGTCGTGCTGGCCGAAGGCCGTGCCGGTGACGATGCGGAAGCGATCCGCCGCCAGCCGGGTGACCGTGAAGTCACACTCGATCCCGCCGTGGGGGTTCAGCATCTGCGTGTAGGTGACCGCTCCGACGTCGCGGTCGACCCGGTTCGCGCAGAGCCGCTCGAGGAAGGCGGCCGCTCCGGCGCCGGACACGTCGATCTTGGCGAACGACGACTCGTCGAACAGCGCCGCCGACTCCCGGCAGGCGGCGTGCTCGGCGCCGATCGCCGGCGACCACAGCTTCCCCGCCCAGCCGCGCGGGCGCAGCGACTCGTCACCGAGCACGCCGTTCGGCTCGAACCAGTTCGCGCGCTCCCAGCCGGACTTCTCGCCGAACGCGGCACCCAGCGCCTCGAGGCGCGCGTACGCGGGCGAGACTCGCAGAGGGCGTCCCGCCTGGCGCTCGTGGCCCGGGTACTTGACGTCGTAGTACGTCTCGTAGATCTCGGCCGTCCGCGCGAGCGTGTACTCGCGCGA
>DAIOGR010000543.1:0-1513 GCA_036745155.1 Gaiella sp. | reverse complement strand
ACCTTGTCGACCTCGTCGAGCAGGATCACCGGGTTCATCGTGCCGGCGTCGCGCAGGGCGCGGACGAGCCGGCCCGGGAGCGCGCCGATATAGGTGCGGCGGTGCCCGCGGATCTCGGCCTCGTCACGGATGCCGCCGAGCGACATGCGCACGAACTCGCGGTTGAGCGAGCGGGCGACCGACTCGCCGATCGACGTCTTGCCGGTGCCGGGCGGGCCGATCAGGGTGAGGATCGCGCCCGACTTCCTGTCGGGCTCGATGCCGCGCTCCTCGCGCAGCTTCCGGACGGCGATGTACTCGACGATGCGCTCCTTGACGTCGTCGAGCCCTGCATGGTCGGCGTCCAGCACCTCGCGGGTGGCCACGGGGTCGAGCCGCTCCTCGGAGCGCTGCCCCCACGGCACGGCGAGGATCCAGTCGAGGTAGCTGCGGATCGTCTGTGACTCGGGCGAGCTCTCACCCATCCGCTCGAAGCGCCCGAGCTCTCGCTCGGCCTGCTCGCGGACGTGCTCCGGCAGCTTCGCCTCGGCGATCTTCGTGCGAAACTCCTCGACGACGGAGGTCTCGTCCTCGCCGAGCTCCTTCCTGATCGACTCGAGCTGCTTCCGCAGGATGTACTCGCGCTGCTGCTTCTCCATTCCCGTGTTGACGTCCTCGCGAATGCGCTGCCGCAGCTGCATCAGGGTCAGCCGCTCGTACTGCAACCGCAACGCCAGCTCGAAGCGCTCGATCACGTCGACCGCTTCGATCAGCTGCACCTTCTGCTCGAACGTCAGGTCCGGCGAGTAGCCGGACGTGTCGGCCAGCGCTCCCGGCTCCGTGATCGAGCGGACGAAGGCAGCGATGCGGCCGTCGTCCCCACGGAGCTCGAGGATCTCCTCCACGACAGCGCGGTACTCGGTCTCGAGCTCGCGGATCCTGTCGCCGGTGGGCGTCTCGTCGGGCCGCTCCTCGACCTCGACGAAGAGCCGGCCGTCCGGGCGGGTCTCGGCGGCACCGGCGATCGCCCGGTGCAGCCCGCTGAGGGCGACCGCATGGGCACCGCCGGGGAGGCGGACCCGGTCGGTCACCTCGGCGACGACGCCGACGCTCGCGTACTCGCCGTCACGCTTGGGGACGAGCAGCACGCGCTCCTCGTCACCGACGTCGACGGTGAGCGTGACGTTCATGTTGGGGAAGACGACGATGTCGTCGAGAGGGACGAGCAACAGCTTGCTCACGACGGGCTCACACTCCTCACTGGAGATAGGTAGTGCATTTCAAGCTAGTAACTTCAAAAAGTGTACCGCTATTCCCGCGGGGCCGAGCCCACGCCCCCAGCTCTTACGAAATGCTCACAAACCGCCGGCCCACCCGCGAGTCTCAAGGGGTGGAGCCGCCTTCCGATCATCGCCTCCCGGAAGCCCGGCCACCACCTCGCAGACGGCTGCGCGCTCCGAGGGCGCGGACCGCTGCGTGGCCTGGAGGGCGTCCGCCAGAGGCCGACGCCCTCCTCTTCTTGCAAGCGGACTTC
>DAIOGR010000542.1:0-1516 GCA_036745155.1 Gaiella sp. | reverse complement strand
GCCGACGTGCCGGTGTGGTGCTACCCGAACGCGGGGCTGCCGAACGCGTTCGGCGGCTACGACGAGTCTCCGGCCGAGACGGCGGCGCTGCTGCGCGATTTCGCAGACAGAGGGCTCGTGAACGGGGTGGGCGGCTGCTGCGGCACGACGCCGGAGCACGTCGCCGCGATCGCCGCCGCGGTCTCCGGCCTACCGCCTCGCGTCGTCCCTGCTCACCGGAAGGTGCCGCGCTTTGCCGGGTTGGAGCCGTTCTCGATCGAGGCGGAGACGGGTTTCGTGCTGGTCGGGGAGCGGACGAACGTAACGGGCTCGGCGCGCTTCCGGCGGCTGATCGAGGCGGACGACTACGTCGGCGCTGTCGACGTGGCGCTCGAGCAGGTTCGGGGCGGCGCGAACGTGCTCGACGTGAACATGGACGAGGGGATGTTGGACTCGGAGGCGGCGATGAACAGGTTCCTGAACCTGATCGCGACCGAGCCCGAGATCGCCCGGGTGCCCGTGATGGTCGACAGCTCGAAGTGGTCGGTGATCCAGGCGGGCCTGAAGTGCCTGCAGGGGAAGGGAATCGTCAACTCGATCTCTCTGAAGGAAGGCGAGCCCGACTTCCTCGCCAAGGCTCACGAGGTCGGCCGCTTTGGGGCCGCCGTCGTGGTGATGGCGTTCGACGAGCAGGGCCAGGCGGAGTCGGTCGAGCGCAAGGTCTCGATCTGCGGCCGGGCGTACGACCTGCTCACCGGCGCGGCCGGGTTCGCCCCGGAGGACATCGTCTTCGACGCCAACATCCTTGCGGTCGCGACGGGGATCGAGGAGCACGACCTGTTCGCTCGCAACTTCATCGAAGCACTGCCGCTGATCAAGGAGCGCTGCCCGGGCTCGTTGACGAGCGGCGGCGTCTCCAACTTGTCGTTCTCCTTCCGCGGCAACGACGTCGTGCGCGAGGCGATGCACGCCGCCTTCCTCTACCACGCTATCCATGCCGGCCTGGACATGGCGATCGTCAACGCCGGCCAGCTTGCCGTTTACCAGGACATTCCGGCCGAGCTGCTCGAGCACGTCGAGGACGTGATCCTGGCGCGGCGCCCCGACGCGACGGAGCGGCTCGTCGCCCTCGCAGGCTCGGTCGCCGGGGAAGGAACCAGGCGCGAGCTCGACCTCGCCTGGCGGGAGGCGCCGGTGGCAGAGCGGCTCTCCCACGCGCTCGTGCACGGCATCGTCGATTTCATCGAGGACGACACCGAGGAGGCGCGCGGGCTGGCCACACGACCGCTCGAGGTGATCGAGGGCCCGCTGATGGACGGCATGAAGATCGTCGGCGACCTGTTCGGGGACGGGAAGATGTTCCTGCCGCAGGTCGTCAAGAGCGCCCGGGTGATGAAGCGCGCAGTCGCCTACCTGCAGCCGTTCATGGAGGCGGAGGAGAGCGGCAGCGGTCAGGCGGGACGGATCGTGCTCGCCACCGTCAAGGGCGACGTGCACGACATCGGCAAGAACATCGTCGGCGTCGTGCTCGGCTGCA
>DAIOGR010000541.1:0-1517 GCA_036745155.1 Gaiella sp. | reverse complement strand
GGACGACAGGTGACGATCCTGTGGCTCGTGAAGCGCAGCCCCGGGCTCACGCTGCGTGCGCTCGCAGAGGAGGAGGGCATTTCCCCTCCCGCCCTGTCCGGGCACGTCGACCGGCTGGAGAGCGCAGGCCTGCTCGTCCGCGTCCGCTCCGAGGTGGACAGGCGACGGGTCGGCCTCACCCTGACCGCGGCCGGCGAGCGGCTGCTGCGCCGTGTGCGTGAACGGCGGACGACCTGGCTGGCCGAACGACTGGGCGTGCTCGAGCCGGACGAGCTCGCAGCGATCGAGGCGGCGGTCGACCCGCTGTTGAGGTTGATCGGCAGGCCGGAGGGCGAGGGATGCCTCGCTCCGCTGGGCCTCGGCGCGACAGCCTCCGCGGAGCGCGCGTGAGCTCGGCAGCTGTCGCGCTGCGCTCCCGGACGTTCCGGAGCCTGCGGCGCCATCGCAACTACCGCCTCTTCTTCGCGGGCCAGGTGGTCTCCCTCGCCGGCTCGTGGATGCAGAACGTCGCCCTCGCGTGGCTCGTGCTGCAGCTGTCCCGCTCCCCGCTCGCCGTGGCGGGGCTGATCTTCTGTCGCTTCGCCCCCTACACGCTGCTGGGCGTGCCCGCGGGAGCCATCGTCGATCGCCTCGACACCCGGCGCCTCGTGATGTGGACACAGGCCGCTGCGATGGTCGTCTCCGTCGCGCTCGCCGTGGTCGTGCTGACGGGCACCGCCACGCTGCCGATCGTGTACCTGCTCGCGGCTCTCGGGGGCGTCACCCTCGTTCTCGACGCGCCGGGCCGCCAGACGCTGACCTTCGAGATGGTCGGCCCGCGTGAGCTGCAGAACGCCGTCGCCCTCAACTCGGGCCTGCTCAACGCCTCACGGGTGATCGGCCCGGCGATCGCCGGCGTGATGATCGCCTCGGTCGGCATCGGCGTGTGCTTCGCCGTCAACGCGCTCAGCTTCCTCGCCGTCCTCACTGCTCTCGCGCTCATGCGCACCGGTGACCTGCACCGCGTCGAGAAGGCCCCGGGGAGATCGGTGCTCGGCGGGACCCGGGAAGGGCTGCGCTTCGCGGCCGCGACGCCCGAGATCCGAGCCGTGCTGACCGTCGTCACGCTCGTCGGCCTCGTCGGCTTCAACTTCAACACGCTGGTGCCGCTGCTCGCGTCGGACACCCTCCACGTCGGAGCGAGTGCGTTCGGCCTGCTTTCGGCGGCGTTCGGCGCGGGAGCCCTGCTCGGGGCGCTCGTGACCGCGTCGCTGCGCCGTGCCAGCTGGCGGGCGTTCCGGGCCGGCACCGTCGGGTTCAGCGTGCTGATGCTGGCGCTCGCACCCGTGCACGACGTGTGGGTGGCCGGCGCGCTCCTGGCCGCCATCGGCGGCTGCTTCACCGTGTTCGCCGCGAGCGCGAACGCACTGGTGCAGCTCGGCACGCCGGATCACCTGCGAGGCCGGCTCGTGTCGCTGTACCTGTTCGCGTTCGTCGGCCTCGCGCCGTTCGGAGCGCTGCTCGCCGGCTGGCTCACC
>DAIOGR010000540.1:0-1520 GCA_036745155.1 Gaiella sp. | reverse complement strand
GCTCGCCGAGCAGGTCGGCATCGACGGCTGGGAGATCCGCTGGCGCAACGCGCTCGAGGTCGGCGACCGGTTCGGGACCGGCCAGAAGCTCGGGCCCGGCGTAGGCCTGAAGAAGACGCTCCTGGCCGTCCGCGACGCCTATCGGGACGCCCGCTTCGCCGGGATCGCCTGCGGCGTCAAGAACACCGGCATCGGCAACGGCATGACCGAGTACGGCCGCGCCGTGCTGCGCGTCGAGGCAGACGGCTCGCTGAGCCTCTTCCACTCCTGGACGGAGATGGGGCAGGGCGTGCACACGATCCTGCAGCAGATCGCCTGTGAGGAGCTCGGGCTTCCACCCGACCGCATCCGTGTCGCGGTTGACACGGACCGCGACCTCGAGACCGGCCAGACGACGGCGTCGCGCTCGACGGTGCTCGGCGGGCGGGCCGTAATCGATGCGGCGCAGAAGCTGAAGGCGGCGCTCGGCGACCGGCGGCTCGAAGAGCTGGCCGGTGAGGAGTTCCGGGGAGAGTTCGTCGTCGACTGGACGACGAAGCTCGGCCCCGGTGTCGACGAGCCGATCACCCACCTCGCCTACGCCTGGGCGACTCAGGTCGCGATCCTCGATGACGAGGGCCGGTTGGCGAAGGTCATCGCCGCCCATGACGTGGGCAGGACGATCAACCCGACGCTCGTGGAAGGCCAGATCGAAGGGGCGGTGCACATGGGGCTCGGACAGGCGCTTTCCGAGGAGTTCGTCGTCGTCGACTGCGTGCCGGTCACCCAGACGCTGAAGTCGCTCCACATCATCCCGCCCACCGGCATGCCGGAGGTCGAGTGCATCCTGGTCGAGGAGCCGCAGCCGGAGGGCCCCTACGGCGCCAAGGGCGTGGGCGAAGCCGCCCTCGTTCCCACCGCGTCGGCGGTCGCCGGGGCGCTCCACGCCTTCGACGGGATTCGCCGGACGCGGCTGCCGATGAAGGAGTCCCCGGCTGCGCTCCACGCCGTGCCGCACCTGGTGCACCACGGAGGAGGCGACCGCGCGTGATCCTGACGGGTGCGACCGTCGTCACCTCGCTCGATCCCGTGCGGGTCGTCCGTGAGGACGTGCACGTCGTCGACGGGCGGATCGCCCCGTCGGGCGGCGGTGCGCGTCGCGACTGCTCGGGCTGCCTCGTCGTCCCGGGCAACGTCTGCGCGCACACGCACCTGTACTCGGCGCTGGCCCGCGGCATGCCCTATGCGCTCGAGCCCCCCGAGAACTTCACGCAGATCCTGCAGCGGATCTGGTGGCGGCTCGATCGCGCCCTCGACGAGGAGAGCATCAGGGCGTCCGCGCTCGTCGGCGGCATGGAAGCGCTCCTCTCGGGCACGACGACGCTCGTCGACCATCACGCCTCCCCGAACGCAATCGACGGCTCGCTCGACGTCGTCGAGGAGTCGCTGCGCAGCCTCGGCGTCCGCTCTGTCCTCTGCTACGAGACCTCCGACCGCGACGGGCCCGAGCGGGCGCAGGCCGGCGTGGCCGAGAACCGGCG
>DAIOGR010000539.1:0-1523 GCA_036745155.1 Gaiella sp. | reverse complement strand
TTGCACGACTGCTTCACACCCTCCCGAGGAGAACAGAGATGGCCACCATCGAGAAGCCGGCCGTGTTCGAAGCACCGGGCCAGGCCGGCAGTCCCGTCGAGCTCAAGGCGCGTTACGACAACTTCATCGGCGGCGACTGGGTCGCCCCGGTCGACGGGGCGTACGCCGAGAACCTCTCCCCGGCCACCGGGCTGCCGTTCTGCGAGGTCCCGCGCTCGACGCCCGCCGACATCGAGCTCGCCCTCGACGCCGCCCACAAGGCGAAGGATGCCTGGGGCGACGCGTCGTACACCGAACGCTCCGCGGTTCTGAACAAGATCGCCGACGCGATCGACGAGCACCAGGAGATGCTCGCCGTCGCCGAGAGCTGGGAGAACGGCAAGCCGGTGCGCGAGACGCTCGCCGCCGACATCCCGCTCGCCGCCGACCACTTCCGCTACTTCGCGAGCGTCATCCGCGGCGAGGAGGGCTCGATCGCCGAGATCGACAAGGACACGATCGCGTACCACTTCCGCGAGCCCCTCGGCGTCGTCGGCCAGATCATCCCGTTCAACTTCCCGATCCTGATGGCGGCGTGGAAGATCGCTCCGGCGCTGGCGGCCGGTAACTGCACGGTCGTCAAGCCGGCGAGCCCGACGCCGTGGTCGATCCTGAAGCTCTGCGAGCTGCTCGAGGACATCGTGCCCGCGGGCGTGCTGAACGTCGTCAACGGCCCCGGCGCGGAGACCGGCCGCGCGCTGGCCTCGAACAAGCGGATCGCGAAGATCGCGTTCACGGGCGAGACGGTCACCGGGCGCCTGATCATGCAGTACGCGGCGCAGAACATCATCCCGTCGACGACCGAGCTGGGCGGCAAGTCGCCGAACATCTTCTTCGCCGACGTGATGGCGCAGGACGACGCGTTCCTCGACAAGGCGATCGAGGGCCTCGTGCTCTACGCGTTCAACAAGGGCGAGGTCTGCACGTGCCCGTCGCGGGCGCTGATCGACGAGTCGATCTACGACGAGTTCATGCAGCGCGTGCTCGAGCGCATCGCCGCGATCAAGCAGGGCCACCCGCTCGACCCGACGACCCAGATCGGGGCACAGGTCTCTGCGGCGCAGCTCGAGAAGATCGAGAGCTACGTCGACATCGGCCGCGGCGAGGGCGCCGAGGTCCTGATCGGCGGCGCGCGCAACATGCTCGACGGCGAGCTGGCCGAGGGCTACTACTACGAGCCGACGGTGCTCAAGGGCACCAACGACATGCGCGTGTTCCAGGAGGAGATCTTCGGGCCGGTCGTCTCGGTCACGACGTTCAAGGACGAGGCGCAGGCGCTCGAGATCGCCAACGACACGATGTACGGGCTGGGCGCGGGCGTTTGGACGCGGGACATGGGCCGCGCGTTCCGCATGGGTCGCCGCATCAAGGCCGGGCGCGTGTGGACCAACTGCTACCACCTCTACCCCGCCCACGCTGCGTTCGGCGGCTACAAGGCCTCGGGCGTCGGGCGCGAGAACCACAAGATGATGCTCGACCACTAC
>DAIOGR010000538.1:0-1533 GCA_036745155.1 Gaiella sp. | reverse complement strand
AAGGAGGGAGGGGTCACGGGGAACCGTAGGTTCCCGGCTTCAGGGATCTTCGCGGTGGTGGGATCCCCGCGAGGGGATCCCACCACCTGCGGACCAGCTACAGCCGCGCCGCGGACGGCGGCAGCGTGACGCGGATGGTCGTGCCGGGGCGCTCGCGCGTGGCCGAGAAGGTGCCGTTCAGCTCCAGCGCGCGCTCGGCCAGGCCGTCGAGCACGGCCTGACGGCGCTCCTGCCCGCCGTCGTCGTGGATCGTGAGCTCGACGCCGTCGGTGGACTCGACGAGCGTCACGCTGAGATGGGAGGGTGGGCCGCGGCGGACCGCCTGGTCGAGGGCCTCCCGCACGATCTGGTAGAGGCCCGACTGGGCCCCGTCGCCGAGCGCGTCGCCGGCGGCCACGTCCATCTCGATCTCGACCCCGCGTCGCACCGCATGGCGCCGCATCAGCTCCGACACCGCGGCGGCGAAGCCGAGGTCGCTCAGCGCGGCGGGCTCGATCCCGGTCACGATCTCCCGCAGGTCGCTGCTCGCCTCGCGCGCCACCTCGAGGGCGCGTGCCGCCATGGCCCGCCCCGGCGCGACGTCGCCCTCGTCGAGGGCGTGCACGGCGGCGTCGAGCATCTGCGCGATGGCCGCGATGTGCTGCACCGGGCCGTCGTGGATCAGCTCGGCGAGCCTGCGCCGCTCGTCGCGCTCGGCGCGCAGACGCTCGGTGAGGGCACGGTCGACCTCTGGATCGCTCAATCGATCATCGCCTCACGGAGCGCGATGGCGACCGCCTGCGTGCGGGTGTCCGCCTCGAGCTTCGTGAGGATGTGCCGTACGTGGCTCTTCACCGTCTCCTGAGAGATGAACAGCTGCCCGGCCACGTCGGCGTTCGACATCCCGTCCGCGAGGAGCTGCAGGATCTCGCGCTCGCGCTGGGTGAGGACGTCGGTTCCGTCCTTCGCCGTCGTGAGGGACGGCATCAGCGCGGGGTCGACGAAGGTCTCGCCGGCGGCCACCTTCTCGATCGCGCGCAGCAGCGTCTCGTGCGGCGCCTCCTTGAGGATGTACCCGCGGGCGCCCGACTCGAGCCCGCGCTGCAGCAGCGCCCGCTCCGAGTAGGCGGTGAAGATCAGCACCTTCGTCTCGGGGACGCGCCGCATGATCTCCTCGGTCGCCTCGATCCCGTCCATCTCGGGCATGCGCAGGTCCATCACCACGACGTCCGGCTTCCGCCGCTCAGTGAGCGCGACGGCGGTCTCTCCGTCCGGGGCCTCGCCCACGACCCGGATGTGGGGGGAGCGCAGCAGCGCCAGGCGCAGGCCCTCGCGCACGACCTCGTGGTCGTCGGCGAGCAATACGGTGATCTCGGGCGTTTCGGCCACGCGGCGATTCTACGGGGGCGATCAGACGAGTGTGGGCAACGCCGGCGGGGCCGGGCCGGGCCGACCCGTGCCGGCCCCGCTGGAACGGCCGCCCACCGACGGGAGAATCGCGTCAGGAAAGCGGCCGGCGCGGACGCGAGCGTGTGGTTTCGAGCTGCTAGTGGG
>DAIOGR010000537.1:0-1533 GCA_036745155.1 Gaiella sp. | reverse complement strand
AGCTGCTGGGCGACGAGGCCCCGGAGCTCGCAGCCTTCCGGCTCGGCCGCTTTGCCGAGGCGGCGCTGCACCCCGTCTCGGCCAGCCCCTACCCCTGGACCTAGTGGTCACCCGCGGATAAGCAGCCCGCCGTTCTGCGCGGCACCCTCGAGGAACACGAGCCAGTCGATCCACAGCTGCCCGTCGGCGAGCGTCACGGGCGTCTCACGTGCCGCTGCGATCGCGTCCTCGACCTCGTCCGCCTCGACGACCGCGTCCGCGCCAGGCCCCGGCAGCCGGTCGCCGGGCCACGGCATCCCCTGCACGCCCATCTCGGTCGTGAGCGCGTCCAGGTCGCCGGCGCTGAGCCAGACGTGCCCGCTGACACCGTCGTTCCGGCGCCAGTACAACCGGTAGCTCACGCCGTCTCCTTCGCCCTGCGGCGCTCCTTCTCGTACACGGGATGCTCGACGACCTCGCCCGGCACGTCCTCGCCGCCGACGCGGGCGGTCACCTTCGTCCCGGGGACCTTCAGGTCCTGGCGGATCTTCGCCAGGCCGAGCGTCCTCCCGCCCAGGAAGGGCGATTCCACCGCCTGGGTGACGAGGCCGACCTCGGCACCGTCGACGAGGAGCAGCGCGCCGCTCGCCTCGTCGCCGCCGGAGGCCAGGACGACACTGCCGAGACGCAGGTCGGTGGCTTCGCGATCGCGCCTGAGGCCCTCGCGCCCCTGGAAGTCTCCCTTGTCGAGGTCGACCGACCAGCCGAGCCCGCACTCGTACGGGGAAACGGACGGGTCGTACTCGACCCCGCCGATGATGAAGCCCCCCTCGATCCTGAACAGGTCGAGGGCGACCATGCCGATCACCTTCATCCCCTGCGGGCTGAGCGCAGCCACGAGCGCGTCCCACAGCTCGAGCGCGCGATCGCGCTCGACCCAGAGCTCGTAGCCGAGCTCCGCGGTGTAGCCGAGGCGGGTCATGAAGACGGGGATGCCCGCGATCTCCACGTCCTCCCGGAACGTGTAGTAGGGGAACGCGGCGTTCGAGAGGTCCTGGCTCGCGAGCGGCTGCAACATGGAGCGGCTGAGGGGCCCCTGCAGGCAGAGGTGCGGCATCGCGTCCGTGAACTCGGTCACGGTGATGCCCGCCGGTGCCAGCTCGCGAAAGAGGTGGAAGTCGCGGTCGTTGGCGCCGCAGAAGCGGATGCTGTCCGCCGAGCGCACCATCACCGTGCAGTCGTCGATCATCTTGCCGTGCTCGTCGCAGAGCGCCCCGTAGCCGATCTGGCCGACGCCGAGCTTCGAGACGTCACGGGTGACGATCCCGTTCACGAACGACTGCGCGCCGGGCCCGTCGATGTCCACCTTGCGCAGCATCGTGAAGTCCATCAGCGCGGCTGCCTCGCGGCAGGCGCGGTACTCCTCGAGCGTGTCCGACACGACGGACGGCGCCCAGTAGCCGAAGAGGTCCATCCACTCGTCGGTCATCGCCGTCAGGCGGGGGTAGAACGCGGTCTCCTTGCTCACGCGGCACTCTCCTCGTCGCGGTTCGC
>DAIOGR010000536.1:0-1537 GCA_036745155.1 Gaiella sp. | reverse complement strand
GCCTGATCCACCGCGTCGAGTACCCGGAGCTGTGGGACGTTCGCAACGAGCTGACCGCCCTGTCCAAGGCCGACGGCGCGTGACCCTCCGCGAGGAGGCGACCCGGCTCCTGCAGGAGCTCGTTCGCGCGAACACGGTCAACCCGCCGGGGAACGAGACCGTCGCCGCCGAGCTGCTGCGCGACTACCTGGCCCGGAGCGGCGTCACGTCGGAGCTGGTCGGCCGCTCGCCCGAGCGCCTCAACCTCGTCGCGCGGCTCCCGGGCGGCGACGGGCCCACACTCGCGCTCATCTCGCACACCGACACCGTGCGCGCCGACCCGGAGGAGTGGTCGCGCGACCCCTGGTCGGGCGACCTCGTGGACGGGGAGGTCTGGGGGCGGGGCGCGCTCGACATGAAGAGCCAGGCGGCGGCGAGCGCGGTCGCCTTCGCGTCGCTGGCCCGGGAGGGCGTCAGGCCGGCGGGGGACGTGATTCTCGCCCTGACCGCGGACGAGGAGGTGAACGAGGACTACGGGCTCGCATGGCTCGTGCGAGAGCACCCGGACCTGGTCCGCGCCGACTACTCGCTCAACGAGGGCGGCGGCGAGCGCTGCGTGCTCGGCGGCAACGTCTTCTACCTCTGCTCGGTGGCGGAGAAGATGAGCGCGCCGTTTCGCGTGCACGTGCGGGGCCGCAGCGGGCACGCGTCGATGCCGGCGATCGCGGACAACGCTCTCGTCAAGGCGGCCCCGTACATCGAGGCGCTGGGGCGCTACGACCCGCCCAAGCAGGTGATCCCCGAGGTGCACCGCTTCCTCGAGCTCGTGCTGGGCGAGGCCCCGCCGCTCGAGGTCGCCCTCGACCGCGCCCGGGCGCTGCATCCGCTTGCGGCCGAGCTGGTGGAGCCGCTGCTCTCCTTCACCCTTTCCCCCACGCTGATCGAGGCATCCAGGCAGCGCAACGTGATCCCGGCACAGTGCGTCGTCACCGTCGACTGCCGCCTCCTCCCCGGCACGACTCCCGAGGACGTCGACCCGCTCGTGCGGGCGGCGATCGGGCCCGGCGACTACGAGCTGGAGTGGTTCGAGCGGGACGGCGGCACCCGCTCGGCGATGGACACGCCGCTCTGGCAGGTGCTCGAGCGCTGGGTGGGGGAACGCGAGCCGGGCGCGCGCCTCGCGCCCATCGCGTGCGCCGGCTTCACCGACTCGCACTGGTTGCGCGAGGCGTTCGGGACGGTCGCCTACGGGTTCTTCCCCATGCGGGCGATGAGCGGGGAGCTCGCCTCCCGCCTCGTGCACTCTGCCGACGAGCGCATCCCGGTCGACGACCTCGAGCTCGCGGTCGACGCCTTTCGCGCGGCCGTCACAGGCCTCGGCGCCTGATGGCGGAGCCCGTCCGGCTCACGGTCGTGCAGAACGAGCCGCAGGCAGAGCTCCTCTGCACGTTCCTGCGGGCCGAGGGGATCCGCTGCGGCCACCGCATCACCGACATGGGGGCGGGAGCGTGGGACGGCGTCCCGAGCGGCGGCCCGCGAGAGGTGCTCGTCGACCCGG
>DAIOGR010000535.1:0-1538 GCA_036745155.1 Gaiella sp. | reverse complement strand
AGTTCGTGTTCGCTCCCGCGTGCGTGTGGGACATCTGGATCAGGAGCTCCGACTCATCCAGCCCCGTGCGCTCGAGCACCGAGCTGCGGAGCGCGCGCTCGTCGTCGACGTGCTGGAACCAGCCGATGTCGAGCGCCACGAGCGCGAGCGTGGGGCTATCGCGCACGAGCGGCGCGAAGACGGCGGCCGTGGCCGTGAACGGGCGGTGGACGCCCTCGGCGACCTCGTGGGTCGCCGCGCCCCACGAGCGGGCGTAGATGCCCACCGGCGGCGTCACGTCGCGCCGGGCGACGCCAAACCGGCATCGTGTGGTTGCGAACTCCTGCTCGAGCTGCGTCACGCCTTTGCCTCCCTGCTCGGTTGTGGGCTAGCTGTTTGCGCCGTGCGGCCCACGAGCAGGACCAGGCCGGCGGCGGCGGCGACGAGGATCGCGATGGCGCCGGCGATGGTGAAGGCAAGCCTGGTGCCGCCCTGCGCCGTCAGCGAGCCTGCGATGAGCCCCCCGAGGGGGGCGCCGCCCATGAAGCCGAAGAAGTAGAGGCTCGCCGCTCGCCCGCGCAGGTGGTCGGGCGCGGCGAGCTGCAGGGTGGCGAGCGAGCTCGAGCCCCAGAGGATGTAGAAGATTCCCGCCAGGAAGAGGATCGCGCAGGTCGCTCCGAGGCTGTCCTGCTGCGCGAGCACGAGCTGGAAGCAGCCGAAGCCGAGAGCGCCCCCGAGCACGAGCAGCACCCGCGCGCGCCCGACCGTGGCCAGGATCAGCGCACCGGTGAGTGCGCCGGCTCCGAAGACGGACGCGATCAGGCCGTAGGTGCTCGGGCCCTCGTCGAGCGTCAGCCGGGCAACGAGCGGCAGGAGCACGTCGAAGTTGAAGGAGAAAGTGCCGACGAGGACGAGGGTGAAGAACACGACTGCGACCCGCCGCGAGCCGACCGCGAAGCGGAGCGTCTCGCTCACGCCGGCGAGGATGCTCGGCGGCGGTTCCGTCCGCGGCGGCCTCGGGGCGAGCCGCATCGCGAGGATGGCAGCGATCACGATCGCGTAGCTGGCCGCATTCAGGCCGAAGGCGGCGCCCGGGCCGAGGGCCGCGACGACGACGCCGCCGAGCGCCGGGCCGAGGATCCGTGCGGTCGTGCCGAGGCTCGCGCTCAGTGCGATCGCGTTGGTCAGGTCCTGCCGGCCCACGATCTGGAAGACGAGCGTGTGCCGTGCCGGCGCGTTGAGCGCGACCGCGACGCCCTGCACGAGCCCAAGCACATAGAGCTGCCACACGGCGATCAGGCCCGAGAGTGCGAGGAAGCAGAGCAAACCTGCCTGCGCGGCCATGACGCCCTCGCACGAGACGACCATGCGCCGCAGGTCGACGCGGTCGGCGATCGCGCCTCCCACGAGCGCGAGTAGGGTGACGGGGAGCGTCTGCACGAGCGCGAGCGCCCCGACGGCGACGGGCGAGCCGGTCAGCTCGAGGATCAGCCAGAAGGACGCGATCGTCTGCATCCACGTGCCGATGAACGAGATGCCGCTGCCGGCGAAGAAGAGCC
>DAIOGR010000534.1:0-1541 GCA_036745155.1 Gaiella sp. | reverse complement strand
TGATCTGCGGGCCAGATCAGGTTCGCGTCGGGGATGGGGTCGCCGTGCGGGTCGTGGGTGGGGAAGCCGAGCGCTTCGTCGATGCGCGCCTCGAGCTCCTCGGAGAGCACGTGCTCCAGCCGGTCGGCTTCCGCGTGCACGTGGTCGACCGCGATCCCGAGCGTCTGCGCCAGGTAGAGCTCGAGCAGGCGATGGTGGCGCGTCACCTCGACCGCGACACGATCGCCGTCACCCGTCAGCGCCACGCCGCGATACGGCGCGTGCTCCACCAGCCCGAGCGCCGCGAGCTTCTTCACCATGGCACTGGCCGAGGCCGCCGAGACGCCCATCTCGCGCGCGAGGGCGGTCGTCGTCACCTTCCCCCGGCCGTCACCCGCCAGCTTGAAGATCGCGCGCAGATAGTCCTGAATCGCGTCCGACAGGTTCGCCCGCGCCATCCGCCGAGTCTAGAGGCTCGCCGATCGTGCACCGGTTCCCGCCTCGCCGCCCGGGGGCGCCTTGCTACGGTCGGCGCGCCTTGAAGATCAGAGTCGGCCACAGCCCCGATCCCGACGACGCCTTCATGTACTGGGCGCTCACCACCGACCTCGTCGGCACCCGCGGCTTCGAGTTCGAGCAGGTCCTCGCCGACATCCAGACGCTCAACCAGTGGGCGCGCGCCGCCCGGCTCGAGGTCACCGCGATCTCGCTCGCCGCCTACCCCTTCGTGCAGGAGGACTACGCGCTGCTGCCGCACGGGGCCAGTATCGGCACCGGCTACGGGCCGATCGTCGTGGGACGCGAGGCCGCCACGATCGACGAGCTGCGCGGCAGGGAGATCGTCATCCCCGGCGCCATGACCACCGCGTTCCTGACCCTGCGCCTCGTGCTCGGCGACATCCCCTACCGGGAACTGCCGTTCGAGCAGATCCCTGACGAGGTGGCCTCCGGCCGCGCCGACTTCGGTCTGCTGATCCACGAAGGCCAGCTCACGTTCTCGGACCTCGGCCTGCACAAGCTGCTCGACCTGGGCGAGTGGTGGCTGCTCGAGACCGGCCTGCCGCTCCCCCTGGGAGTCAACGTCGCGCGGCGGGACCTGGAACGGCTGCACGACCTCTCCGACGTGCTCGCTGAGGCGATCCGCTGCGGGCTCGAGCACCGCGACGAGGCGCTCGAGTACGCGCTCCAGTTCGGCCGCGGCATCGACGAGGCCGTCGCCGACCGCTTCATCGAGATGTACGTGAACGAGCTGACCGAGGACTACGGCGACGAAGGTCGCTCCGCGGTGGCGGAGCTGCTCCGGCGGGGCGAGGAGATCGGAGCCTTCCCGCGGCCCGTGTCGCTCGACTTCGTCGAGTGACGGCGCCTCCGGCCCGGCCGGCTCAGCGCTCCCTGAAGACGATCTCCTGCGCGCCTTCCCAGAGGAAGGTGCGGCCGAGCGCGTAGAGGTTCTCGTTGCCCTCGACGATCGTGGCGAAATGGTTGCCGGCCAGCTGCCCGGCCTTCGACGCGAAGTTGACGTACCCGTACGCGAGCAGGATCTCCGTCTCGGAGACGCCGCC
>DAIOGR010000533.1:0-1548 GCA_036745155.1 Gaiella sp. | reverse complement strand
TACTGCGTGATCCGGAGCCCGTTCAAGGACAAGGACTCGCGCGAGCACTTCGAGGTGCGCACGCACAAGCGGCTGATCGACATCCACAGCCCGACGCCGAAGACGGTGGACTCGCTGATGCGCCTCGACCTCCCGGCCGGCATCGACATCGAGATCAAGCTCTAGGTGATGACGATGAAGGGCATCCTCGGACGCAAGCTCGGCATGACGCAGATCTTCGACCCCGAGACGGGGGCCGTCTCCCCGGTCACGGTGATCCAGGCCGGTCCCTGCCCGGTCGTCCAGGTGAAGTCGCAGACGAGCGACGGCTACGACGCCGTCCAGCTCGCCTTCGAGACGGTTGCCGAGCGGAAGCTGACGAAGGGCGAGCTCGGTCACCTGAAGAAGGCGGGCGCCGAGGCGCATCGGCACCTCGCGGAGTTCCGAGGCGTCAGCGAGCTGCAGGTCGGCGAGACCGTCACGGTGGCTGCTTTCGAGCCGGGCGAGGCGATCAAGGTCGCCGGCACGTCGATCGGCAAGGGCTTCGCCGGCACGATCAAGCGTCACAACTTCAAGCGCGGCCCCGTCACGCACGGTTCCCACAACATCCGCAAGCCCGGTTCGATCGGTGCGTCGGCGACGCCGTCGCGGGTGTTCAAGGGACAGAAGATGGCGGGGCGCATGGGCGGCGAGCGCGTCACCCAGCTCGGGCTCGTCGTCCACGGTGTGGACGCGGAGCGCAACCTGCTGCTCGTGAAGGGCTCCGTGCCGGGCCCGAAGAGCGGCATCGTCGAGATCAGGAGCACCGGCTGATGGCCGCCCTCAAAGCACAGCTGCTCGGCGGCGCCGCCGCCAAGGACGTCACCCTCGAGCCTTCGGTGTTCGGTGCCGAGCTGAAGAAGCACCTCGTGCACGAGGCCGTGCGCGCCGAGCTGAACGCCCACCGCGCCGGCACCCGTGGCGCGAAGAGCCGCGGCCTCGTTTCGGGCGGCCGGGCCAAGCCGTGGCGCCAGAAGGGAACCGGTCGCGCCCGCCAGGGCACGATCCGGGCCCCGCAGTTCCGCGGTGGCGGCGTTGCGTTCCCGCCCGGGATGCGCAGCTTCGAGGTGAAGGTGAACCGGAAGGCACGCCGCGCCGCGCTCGCCGGCGCCCTCTCCAACCACGTCTCGAACGGCACGTTCGCGCTCGTCGACGCCGGCGCGTTCAGCGCCCCGTCCACGAAGCAGGCGAAGGCGCTGGTCGAGGGGTGGGGCAAGGAGCTCCCGCTGCTGGTCGTCGCGCACGAGGACGAGACGGTGCTCGTGAAGTCGTTCCGCAACCTCGAGCGCGTGCTCGTGACCGTCCCCGCCGAGCTCGAGGTTGCCGCAGTCGTGTGGGCCCGCTCCGTGCTCGTGAGCGAGACCGCGCTGCCGCTCGTCGAAGGGAGGGTTGCCTGATGGATCCGTCCAACGTCCTGCTGGCCCCGGTCGTGTCCGAGAAGAGCTACTCCGGCCTGGCCGATCGCCGGTACACGTTCAAGGTGCACCAGGACGCGCACAAGACGCAGGTGCGCCAGGCCGTCGAGCAGCT
>DAIOGR010000532.1:0-1556 GCA_036745155.1 Gaiella sp. | reverse complement strand
CGGCGCGATCCGCTTGATGACGCCGTGGCAGGTGCCGACGAAGTCGTCCTGGAGCCCGAAGTCGGTGAGGAACGCGATGAACATCGACGGTCGAGTCTACGAGCTGAGAGGTCGTGACGCGGCAGCGCGGGCGACGGCCGTCACGAGCCCGTCGGTGTCGTGCGTGACCGCTTCGGCGACGACGTCGATTCCGGCCTCCCGGGCGGCCCGGGTCGTCTCCGGGCCGATCGAGACCGCCGGCATGGACGAGCCGAGCCGCCCGAAGGCACGCGCGGCCGAGGCGGAGGCGAGGACGCAGAGGTCACCGTCGGGCACAGCGGACGGCCGCAGCTCGCGGGTGCGATAGAGCGGCACGAAGTCGGCGCCGAGCTCGTCCACGACCAGCCTTCGCGCCCCTTCGGCGCCGGCGAAGAGCACCCGCCCCGCCGGTCGCGGGAGCTCGGCCAGCAGTCCCTCCTGCGTCGACACGCGCGGCACGAGGTCGGCGTTCCCTACCGCCGCGGCCGTGGCGGGCCCGATCGCGGCGACACGCGGCAGTGGGCCTGCGGCGCGGCGCAGAAGCTCCCGGGCGCCGTTGGCGCTCGTCACGATCACCCAGTCGTAGCCGCTGACGACGATCGGGTCGTCGCCGAGCGGCTCGATCTCGATCAGGGGGCAGTGGACGACCACGTGCCCGAGCGCCTCGAGCCGCGTCACGAGCTCGGCCTCCTGGCCCCGCGGGCGGGTGACGACGAGCTTCACGTGCGAGCGAACGCGGCGAGCTCGGCGGCCAACGCGACCGGGTCGGCGCCGGACCGCCGCTCGACCCAGGCGCCGTCCTCATCTGCGACGAGCGCCGTCAACGTGGAGCCGTCGTGGTGCGCGGCGACCGGAGCCAGGCAGCCCCCGCCGACGAGCGCCACACAGCGCCGCTCGGCCTCGACGCGACGGCGCGTCTCGGCGTCGTCCACGGCCGCGACGAGGTGCTCCTCGCCCGCCCGCACCTGCAGCGCGAGTGCCCCCTGCCCCGCCTCGGGCAGCATCACGTCCGGGTCGAGGCGCAGCCCGATCTCCGCGCCGAGCCCGAGCCGGTCGAGACCGCACGCCGCCAGCACGATCGCGTCCAGGCCGCGCTCACCACGCTTGCGCAACCGCGTGTCGATGTTGCCTCGCAGCGGCTCCACCGAGAGCGTCGGCTCGAGCGCGAGCAGCTGGGCCCGCCGGCGGGCCGACGCGGTGCCGATGCGCATCCCCGGGACGATCCGGGAGGCGCCGCAGAGCGCGTCGCGGGCGTCTTCCCGCTCCGAGTACGCACCCACCACGAGGCCGTCCGCGTCGCTCGCGGTCATGTCCTTGGCCGAATGCACGGCCACGTCGATGCGCCCGGCGAGCAGCGCCTCCTCGAGCTCCTTGACGAACACCCCGCGGGAGCCGATCTCGCCGAACGGCCGTGTGCGATCACGGTCGCCGGTGGTGGTGACGGGCACGAGGGCGATCTCCACCCCGGGCCGGCGCAGCGCGGCGGCGGCGCGCTCGGCCTGGGTGAGCGCGAGCCTACTGCCGCGGGAACCGACGCG
>DAIOGR010000531.1:0-1556 GCA_036745155.1 Gaiella sp. | reverse complement strand
GTCGGCGCCGGGCCGGAAGGGGGAGATGTCGATCTCGTAGCCGCCGCGCTCACGCTCGGCGTCGGTCGGCAGGTAGTTGCGGTACCCGTTCCAGTAGGCGGAGACGAGTGTCGTCTGGAAGGGCGAGGCGTCGCGCACCGCAACGCCGATCTCGCTGAACAGCTCCACCGGGACACCCACGAGCGCAACCGGGCCGAGCCGGAGCCCGTGGACGAGAAGTGGGTAGGCGTCCATCCCCGCCAGCGCCTCGCCCCGCTCGGCGCGCATCCGGGCGAACTTCGTCCGCACCGTCAGCTCGCGCACCTCCTCGTGGGAGGCGCCGGCGGCCCGTGCCGCATAGGCCTCCTCCTCGCAGCGCGTGGCGTCGCGGCGCCACGCGCCGGGGTCGCCGAGGTCGTCTCGCAGCGGCAACGGGAGAGTCTCGTGCGCCACGGCCACGGTTCCGCTCGGCTCCGCGTCCGGCTCGTACTCGAACGACGCGATCCAGGCCGATGCCTCCCCCGCGCGAAGCCGCTGCCTGTGCCCGCGCCAGGACGAGCGGAGCGCCGTCGCCGCTGCCTCGTGGCCGATCATCGCGCCGAGACGCCGGTAGGTCGAGAGGTCGGGGACGAACAGCTCGCGAGGGCCGATGTCGCCGCACGCGCCCTGGACGAAGAGGCAGTGACCGCCGAGCGCCGCCTCGACGACACGCTTGACGATGCCGGGGTATTCAGGGGTGACGAAGGTGTTGTCCGGTCCGAGAATGATGGGGTGGCAGGCGTAGTGGACGAGCGTGGCGACAGGGATGTCGTCCTCGCCGTCGAGCCGCACGACCGTGAGCGTGGGATCGACTGCGCCGTCCCAGTTGAGCCCCACCGCCGCCGTGCCGTCGGGCTTCGTCATCCGGCGGTTCACCGCAAGTGGTGAGCTGCCCCTGCCCGCTCCCACCCGAACCGGCTGCAACGTGGTCGAGGCGGCGGCAGCGGCACGCCCGAGCGCGTCGAAGACCGATTCGACGTACGGCGCGACGAGCTCGCGGTTGCAACGGATCCACGCTCCTCCGAGCTCCAGCGTGACGGGAACCGAGTGGTTGTGCGTCGTGCCGACAGCGACGTGATCGACCGGTACGCCTGCCGCCTGGGCGATCACGGATCGGGCCCTCGCCGCCTGCGCGTCGTCCAGGATGCAGAGATCCAGATCGGCCACGGCCGCCTGCGCGCCGTCGACGCCCTCGACCACGAGCACCGTCGCCCAGAGCTCGAGGTCGTTGCCCGTCGACACCTCGTGGTACTGGTTTCCCCACCCTCCAGCCGGAATCCCGACCGGAGGGGTGATGTCGACTCGTCCGACGCCCGCGCGCATCGTCAACGCGTGGCGCCCGGCGACGGCAGGCGCGCGAAGCAGGTCACGGCGGCGGCGGCCCGCAGCTCGGGCGGGCGACGAAAGCCGTGGGCAGGACGACGTCCGTCGGCCGGGCCCCGTCGCGCATCCGCGCGAGCAGGAGCTCGGCGGCCGCTCGCCCCATCGCGTAGTTGTCGCGACGGACGACCGCGACGGCCGGCTGGAAGAGGTCGGTG
>DAIOGR010000530.1:0-1570 GCA_036745155.1 Gaiella sp. | reverse complement strand
TCTTCATCGCCTCGGCACCGAGCTTCGCGATCGCGTCGCGCGGGTCGACGCCCTTGGGGCAGCGCTCGTTGCAGAAGTAGCACCGGGTGCAGTCCCACAGGCCGTGCGCCTCCGAGTACTTCTCGAGCCGCTCGATCGTGGCCCCGTCGCGTGGGTCGCCGACGAAGCGCATCCCCTTGGCGAGCGCCGCCGGGCCGAGGAAGTCGGGGTCGGACTCCAACGAGTTGCACTCCGACGTGCAGCAGCCGCAGTTGATGCAGAGAGATTCCTTGTGGATCACGTCCATGGTCTTCTGCTGCACGACGTTCTCACGCTCCTGCGCCTGGTCGTAGCGTGGCTGCAGGTACGGGTCGACGGAGCGCATCTTCTGCCAGAAGGGCTCCATGTCCACGACGAGGTCCTTGACGATGGGCAAGTTCCCCATCGCCGAGATGACGGGCACCTGGCCGGCCTGCGCGATGTCGTACATGCGCGTCTTGCACGCGAGCACGGCGCCGCCGTCCATGCGCATGCCGCACGAGCCGCAGATCATCATGCGGCAGCTCTTCCTGAACGCGAGCGAGCCGTCGTGCCGATCCTTGACGATGTCGAGGCAGTCGAGCAGCGTCGCCTCCTCGGGCGCGCTGATCTCGTACTCCTTCAGCGCCCGGTCGCCCGTCCGCGCGTCGTAGCGCCAGATCTTGAGCCCGACCTGCATCGCCATCTAGTACTTCCTCTCCATCGGCTCCCACTGCGTCATGCGCACCTCCCGGTAGGAGAGCTCGGGGCCGTCCCCCACCCATCGCGTGATCGAGTGCTTGAGGAAGTTCTCGTCGTCGCGGTCCGGGAAGTCGTAGGGGCGCGAGTGCGCGCCGCGGCTCTCGGTGCGGGCGCTGCCGGCCTGCAGCATGCAGGAGGCGAGGTCGAGCAGGTAGCCGAGCTCGATCGCCTGGGTCAGGTCGCTGTTGAACACCTCGCCCTTGTCCTCGACCACGACCCCGCGCTCATAGCGCTCGCTCAAGCCCTCGATGATCCCGAGCTGGGCCTCCATCTTCTCGGCCCGGCGGAAGACGCCGAAGTTCTCCAGCATCGACTGGCCGAGCTCGTCGCGGATCGCCCAGGGCCGCTCGCCCTCGGTGTTGTCGAGAATCGACTTCACCCAGCGTTCGGCGTCCGCACGGGCAGCCTCTCCGGCACCGTTGCCGGCGGACGCGGACAGTGCGTGCTCGGCCGCCGCCTGGCCGGAGCGGCGCCCGAAGGTGATCGTCTCCATCAGCGAGTTGCCGCCGAGCCGGTTCGCTCCGTGCACGGAGACGCAGGCGACCTCTCCCGAGGCGTACAGGCCCTCCACCTCGCTGAGGCCCCAGTTGTCGACCTCGACGCCACCCATGTGGTAGTGCGCGCCCGGTCGTACCGGGATGGGCGCGTAGATCGGATCGACGCCGGCATAGGTCATCGCGAGCTCGCGCGAGCCGGGCAGCCTCGTGAGGATCTTCTCGGGGCCGAGGTGGCGCAGGTCGAGATAGACGGAGCCGTTGACACCGCGGCCCGCCTCGATCTCGGTCGTCTCGGAGCGCGAGACGACGTCGCG
>DAIOGR010000529.1:0-1572 GCA_036745155.1 Gaiella sp. | reverse complement strand
CGGTGCCGTTCCGCTACGTGTGGCCCGCGGAGCTCGACCTGATGGCTCGCATCGCCGGCCTGACCCTGCGCGAGCGCTGGGCGGACTGGGATCGCTCGCCCTTCACGAGCGAGAGCCGCAAACACGTATCGGTCTGGGAGCGAACCGGATAGCGGCGGGGCGGTACGGGAGCTCGTGGACTCGGGCGTACAGCTCGCCTGCGGCCGCAACGAGCGTGGAGCGCGGCGGGGGGCGCCAAATCGCGCCAATCGACGCCGGCCGGAATGAACGGAGGACGTTATGGCCTGAATCGCGCCCCTTCCGGGCCCGGCCCGATCGCGCCCATGGCACGGGCCGAGCTCGTGGCTCAACACCTCGACTCACCGAGCAGCGGTCCGGCGCATTCCCCCGGGTCAGAAGTGCGTCAAGACGCGATCGAGCGGCCGTGGGACGCGCTCGAGGTCGAGTGCCTCTACCAAGAGGACGGCGTACGTCTGCTTGCGGTTCCACATGAAGCCGTGCAGCTGTTCCTCGAGCGGCCGGGCGCGGTGTGCGGGCTGCTTCTGATACGTCCGGAACGCGCGCAGCTCTCCTTGCTCCACGAGCAGGCGCTCCATTCCATCCGTCCCCACCGCGCGCGTGAGCTCGTCCTCGAGGTCGCGCGTGCAAGCGTAGAACCCAACGCGCTCGAGCTCGCCACGGTCGTCGCAGCCCAACGCGCGGAGGAAATGCCGCTCCTCGCCGACGTCGTAGAGCCCCGCTAGTCGGATGTCGCCGTACTGCGCGAGGAAACCCGGGAGGTTCCCGTAGCCGTCCATCGGCACGACGGCGACGCCCTCGGCCTCGAGGTCGCGACCACGGCGACGCGCGAGCGTCTCGACCGCGCGGCGGTCACTTGTGCCCTCTACGAGCACTACTCCACGCAGCTGCATGACTGCATCAGATCAGGCCGATGACGAGCGGCGGACGGCCGTGTGCCGACGTTCGGAGATGTCACAGGGGAGGAGCGGGGAGACCGCAATCGGACGATCTCCCCGAGCCCGAAACCCTAGAACGAGACGGCGACTTCTCCCGCTGTGGTCTGTGGCGGAGAAGCCGCGAGGTCCGGGAGGTTGGCGCGAACCCATTGCGCAGCGGCGGCGTTGGACGCGTCCGTCCCGGCGGCATCGTCGTAGACGCTGATCGACATCGCGCCACCATCCGGCGTTCGCAGGATGTAGTAGGCGCGGAAACCATCGATACCGGTGAGGAGGTCGCGGACCTCCTCCTTCCTGGCGACCAGGGCATCGACCAGGCCTCCGTCGGAGGCATACCTCCGTACGGTCGCGTGCATGGTGCTCTCCTTTCTGCGAGCCCGCTCACGATGACCTCGCGGGATCGAGCCAGTCTTGCACTTGCGATTCCCGCTGTCGACCGCTCGAGCCCCGCTTGTCCCAGCGTCACGGGCGGCAGGAGCCGGGCAGCGCGTCTGGTCTATTCGGCGCATGCGGTTCGACCGTCACACGCTCGTGCTGCTCGTGCGTCGGCCCGACGCGCCGGAGCTCACGGACGAGGAGGCGGCCGAGCTGCAGGATCGACATCTCGCCTTCCGAG
>DAIOGR010000528.1:0-1573 GCA_036745155.1 Gaiella sp. | reverse complement strand
GGTGACATCGTGATGGGGTCGACGCCGAACCTGCCACCGGACGGCGGCCGCACCTTCTTCGACGAGGTCGCCGCGGACCTCTCCGGCGACGTGGTGCTCGGCAACCTCGAGGGGACGCTCTCCAGCGGCGGCAGCTCCAAGTGCTCGAGCGGCAGCACCGACTGCTTCGCGTTCCAGACGCCGCCGTCGTACGCGCGGTGGCTGAACGGAGCCGGGTTCACGGTGATGAACCTCGCCAACAACCACGCCTTCGACTTCGGCCCAGCCGGCCAGGCCCAGACGCTCGCGGCGCTGCGCACGCACGGCCTGCTGACCACCGGCCGCCCCGGCGAGATCGCCCTGCAGCAGGTCGGCGACGTGAAGGTCGCGATCGTCGGCTTCGCTCCCTACCCGTGGGCTCAGCAGCTGACCGACATTCCGGCCGCCCGCGCCCTCGTGCGCAAGGCGGCAGCCACAGCGGACGTCGTCATCGCCACGATGCACGCGGGCGCCGAGGGCACCGACCACACGCACACCCGCCGCGGCACCGAGACCTACCTGGGCGAGAACCGCGGCAACGTGGTCGCGTTCGCACACGCCGTCGTTGCCGCCGGCGCCGATCTCGTGGTCGGGCACGGCCCGCACGTGCTGCGCGGGATGGAGTGGTACCGGGGGCGACTGATCGCCTACTCGCTCGGCAACTTCGCCGGCTACCGGGTCTTCTCGCTCGGCGGGCCTCTCTCCACGAGCGCCATCCTGCGCGTGACGCTGCGGGGGGACGGCACGTACGAGACCGGGCTGCTCGTCCCCACCCGGCTCGTCGGCGTGGGCACGCCTGCGCTCGACCCGTCCGAGTCGGCGCACGGGATCGTCCGCCGGCTCTCACGTGCCGATTTCGGCGCACGCGGGGCCAGGATCACTCCGACGGGAACGATCGCAGGCCCGTAGGGGCCAGGCGCGCCTCGTCCGAACCGGGCTTCTCTCGTTCGGTTGCCGGTGCGGCGGCCGCGCCATCGGTGGAAAGCCGCACGCCCCTCCGGAGCAAGCACCGATTCAGCCGTCCGCCCGATCACGGAGCATGCGGGTCGTGGAAACGATGCGGGCGATCCGCAAGCTGTCGCGTGAGCGGGGCCTCACCCTCGACGAGGTGCCGGTGCCTGAGCCAGGGCCGGGTGAGGTGCTCGTGCGCGTCGAGGCCGCGAGCGTCTGCGGCACCGACCTCCACATCTACCGCTTCGACGAGTGGGCGGCCCGCCGTATCGACCCGCCGCTGACGCTCGGCCACGAGCTCTGCGGCACCGTCGTCGCGCTCGGCGCCAACGTGCAGCACGTTCAGGAGGGCGACTACGTCTCCGCCGAGAGCCACGTCACCTGCGGCGCCTGCTTCCATTGCCGCACCGGCAGGGCGCACATGTGCGAGCGCACCCGGATCCTCGGCGTCGACCGCGACGGCGGCTTCGCCGACTACGTGGTCATCCCCGAGGCCGTGATCTGGCAGAACGACCGCGAGAAGCTGCCGCCCGAGCTCGCCTGCCTGCAGGAGCCGTTCGGCAACGCCGTCTTCGCGACGAGCACCCAGGAGCTCGCCGGGCGC
>DAIOGR010000527.1:0-1573 GCA_036745155.1 Gaiella sp. | reverse complement strand
TTCCAGGAGGGCGTGATCATCCCGCCGGTGAAGGTCGTCCAGGGCGGGAAGATCGTGGACGACGTCTTCCGCCTCATCCTCGCCCAGATCCGGTCGAAGCACGAGACGGCGGGCGACTTCCGGGCCCAGATCGCCGCCAACGCGACCGGTGTGCGACGGATCACGGCGCTGTCCGGCCGCCACGGGCGGGAGACCCTGCTCGCGACGATGGACGAGCTGCTCGAGTACACGGAGCGGCGCGTGCGGGCGGAGATAGCGCAGCTCGCACCGGGGACGTACGCGGCGGAGGGCACCGTCGACAACGACGGCTACACCGACCGGCCGGTCAACCTTCACGCGAGGATCGAGATCACCCCCGGCGGCGTCCACTTCGACACGTCGGGGTCGGATCCGCAGCGGCGAGCGCCGGTCAACTCCACCTACGCGCAGACGTTCTCCGCGTGTGCCTATGCGCTCAAGTGCCTGATCGACCCCGACCTGCCGGTGAACGACGGCTTCTACCGGCTGTTCAGCCTGAGCGCGCCCGAGGGCACGGTGACGAACTGCACCTGGCCCGCGCCGGTCGTGGGCGGCTGGGAGACCCAGACCCGTCTCGTCGAGGTGATGTTCCGCGCGCTCATGCCCGCCTTCCCGGAGCGGCTTCCCGCAGGCACCAAGGGGATGATGTGCCAGGCGGGCTTCGGCTCCCTCGACGTGGCCAGGGGAAGCTACACGTGCTTCTACGAGGCGCTCGCGGGAGGGTACGGCGGCCGCCACGGGAGCGACGGCCCCGACGCCGTCCAGGCCCACGGTCAGAACACGGAAAACGCGCCGATCGAGGAGACGGAGCTGAACTACCCGGTGCAGATCGCCCGGCTCTCGCTGGTCGAGGACTCCGAGGGCCCGGGCCGATTCCGCGGCGGGCTCGGGCTGCGCAAGGACTTCCGCGTGCTGCAGCCGACGACGTTCACGATCCTCGCCGACCGCGACCGCAGAGGCCCCTGGGGTGCCCTGGGCGGCCACGACGCGAACGCGGCCGAGTACGTGCTGATCCGCGACTGCGTCGAGACCCGGCTCGGCTCGAAGAGCACCACCGAGCTGGTCGCTGGCGACATCGTGAGCGTGCGCAGCTGTGGCGGCGGAGGGTACGGACCGCCCGAGGAGCGCGACCCGGAGCGTGTCCTGCGCGACGTGCTCGAGGGGAAGATCAGCGCTGGGCGCGCGCGCGAGCACTACAGGGTTGCGATCGACGATCGCCGCCTCGACCAAGCGGCAACCAGCGAGCTGAGGGAAGGGATCAGATGAGCGTTCGCCTGGCCATCGACATCGGAGGGACGTTCACTGATGCGACCCTGATCGACGAGGAGACCGGCGAGGTGTCGATCGCCAAGGTGCTGACGACGCCGTCGGACCCGTCCGAGGGCTTCATGCAGGCGGCCGAGCGGGCTCTCGCCGAGGGAGGCGTCGAGGCGAGCGAGGTCACGTTCGTCGTGCACGCGACGACCGTGGCGACCAACGCCATCATCGAGGGCACGATCGCGCGGAGCGGCTTCGTGACCACGGACGGCTTCCGCGACCTGCTCGAGATCGCCCG
>DAIOGR010000526.1:0-1573 GCA_036745155.1 Gaiella sp. | reverse complement strand
CCGGGCCGGCCCGCCTACGGTTGGTGTGTATCTGCGGCCAGGGCGCTTCCGGCGCCACGAGGAGGGATCTTGCGGCAAGCCTGTGACATCGACGCCCCTGAGGGGCGAGCCAACGCGCTCTGGGGCGGGAAGAAGTCCGGCCGTCGCGTGCGCGTGGCGACGCTGCTCGTCGTTTCGGCGCTGGCCGCAGCGACCGCGGCAACGGTGACGGCGCCGGCGGGCGCCAACGGCTCGCGTCCGAACGTCGAGCCACGCCTGGCGCAAAAGGCGGACGCAGCGCGCAGCGAAGCCTTCCGCGTGATCGTGCAGGCGGAGCGAGGCACGGACGTGGCCGCGCTGGCTCGTAAGGTCGACCGTGCCCGCGCGGCGAAGCCGGGCACGAGCAAGGGCCTGTCTCGGAAGTTCGTCGCGATCGCGGGTGTTGCCGCGGAGCTGACGGGTGACCAGATCAAAGAGCTGGCCGGCGACACGGGTATTGCGGCGATCACCGAGGACGTGGCGCTCGGCGCGACGGGGAACTTCTCGAACTCGCAGGTGTGGCCGGGAGCGGCTCGCGTCGACGGGGCCTGGGGTCCGACCAAGAAGACCTTTCCCACGATCGCGATCGTGGACTCGGGTGTGGACGCGTCACGGCCGGACTTCAGCGGCCGGGTGCTGGCACAGCGGAGCTTCGCCTCGGTGACGCCGAACTCGCCAGGTGACGGCTTTGGCCACGGCACGATGGTTGCCGGCCTGGCACTCGGCGGCGCGTCCGGCTACACGGGCGTGCAGCCGCGCGCGAACCTTGTTTCGCTGGATGTGTTGAACGACTACGGCGTCGGCTACATGAGTGACGCGATCGCGGCTGCGGACTGGATCCTGCAGAACAAGGCGACGTACAACATCCGCGTCGCCAACTTCTCGATCAACGCCGGCGCGGGCTCCAGCTTCCTGTACGACCCGCTCGACGCAGCCGTGCGCAAGCTGTGGCTGAACGGTGTCGTGGTGGTCACGGCTGTAGGCAACTACGGTTTCGGCTCGACGCCGTCGGGCGTTGTCTTCTCCCCTGCGAACGATCCCTTCGTGATCACGGTCGGCGCCTCGGACGTGAACGGAACGACCGGCTACGCAGACGACTTCGCCGCGCCCTGGACGGCCTGGGGCTACACCCCGGACGGCTTCTTCAAGCCGGAGCTGGCCGCGCCCGGGCGCGTCATGAACGGCCCCGTGCCGAACAGTGCGACGTTACGCCTGCTCTTCCCGGAGCGGCTCGTGGCCGCCAACTACATGTGGATGTCGGGGACGTCGTTCGCCGCACCCGTGGTCGCGGGCATCGCTGCCTGGACGCTGGGGCAGCATCCGAGTTGGACGTCCGACCAGGTCAAGGGCGCGCTGATGCTGACGGCAGACACACCTGCCGGGTACACGGCCTTCGCCGGCCTCGGCGTCGGCGTCGTGGACGGCTCCAGCGCGGCCAACCTGGGCTCGACCCCGCCGAATCCGAACGCGGGGCTGAACCAGTTCGTTGTCAGCGACCCTGCCACCGGCCTGCTCACCTTCGACGCGGCGAGCTGGTCGAGCGCGGCGCAGGCGA
>DAIOGR010000525.1:0-1577 GCA_036745155.1 Gaiella sp. | reverse complement strand
ACCGACTCGGCGTCGAGGTGGTTCGTGGGCTCGTCGAGCAGCAGCAGGTCGGGCGAGGAGAGGAGCAGCCGGCAGAGGGCGACCCGGCGACGCTCCCCGCCGGAGAGCGTCGTCACGTCGCGGTCGCCGTCCGGCAGCCGCAACGCGTCCATGGCCCGGTCGAGGGTCGCCTCCAGGTTCCACGCGTCGTGCCGGTCGATCAAATCCTGCACCGTGCCCTGCTCGGCGAGCAGGCCGTCGAAGTCGGCGTCGGGCTCGACGAATGCCGCCGAGATCTCGTTGAAGCGGTCGAGCAGGTTGCGCAGCGGGCGGACGCCGTCCTCGACGTTGCCTCGCACGTCCTTGCCGGGATCGAGCTCGGGCTCCTGCAGGAGCAGGCCGACAGTGGCCCCGGGCGCGAGCTCGGCGACCCCTGAAGACGGTTCCTCGATACCCGCCATGATCCGCAACAGCGTCGACTTGCCGGCGCCGTTCGGGCCGAGCACGCCGATCTTCGCCCCCGGCAGGAACGAGAGCGAGATGTTCGACAGCACCTGACGGTCCGGGCCGTAGAACTTGTCGGCCCGGTACATGGTGTAGACGTACTCGCTCACGAGGTGCCAGGCTACCCGTCGAGGGCGAGCGCGAGGCGCAGGTCGTGCACGAGGTTGCCGGCGGTGAGCGTGCTGCCCGCGTAGAGCGTGGTGAGCCACTCGCCGTCCGGTGCGTAGATCCTCACCGGCGCCGAGTGCAGGCTGTCGTCCCCCGAGATCGCCGTGGCGAGGACCTGGAAGTCGCGCCAGAGGGGCGTGAGCTCGCGGAGCGGCGCCGACGCGTAGCGGATCCGGCCGGTCGCCCGGTGCTTTGCCAGGAACTCCCGCCGGGCCGCGACCGTGTCCTCGGCCGGGTCGACCGAGATGCCGAGCGCGACGACCCGGCTGCGCTCAGCCGGGCCGAGCATGTCGATCCCGCGTGCCACGACGCTCCCGATGATCGGGCACGCATCCACGCACTGCGCGTCGAGAAAGGTGAGCGCCACCACCTTCCCGCGCAGGTCGTCCGAGCGGACGTGCTGCCCCTGCTCGTCCTCGAGTGAGAAGGACGGCATCGAGATCCCGGCGGGAACGCGGGCACCGCGAAACGGCGCCGGCGCGGGGGCCGTGTTGCCGCCGCGCAGAGTCAGCGCGCCGGTGACGGCGGCGACGACCGCGAGCCCGGTAATGCCCAGGAGGGCGACCCTCATGTCTCGACCCTACAAGCCCCGCAACAGCTCGAGATCACGCTCGTAGGTCAGAAGCTCCGCCGCCTGGGCGGGAGTGAGCCAGCGGGCGGCGTCGACCTCGTGCTCGAAGCGGAGCTCGCCGCTCTCGGCCCGCATCAGCCAGTAGCGGACGCGCTTGTGCCGCCCGCGCGCGTCGACGTACTCGGTGGAGGGAAGCTCCTCCCCGAGCGCGCATCGCAGGCCCGTCTCCTCCTCGACCTCGCGCAGCGCGCACGCCTCGTCGCTCTCGCCTGCCTCTGCCTTGCCCTTCGGGAACGTCCAGTCCCCGTACTGCGGCCGGTGCACGACGAGCACCTCCTTCCCGCCGGCACCGTCG
>DAIOGR010000524.1:0-1592 GCA_036745155.1 Gaiella sp. | reverse complement strand
TGCGCTCGGAGCCCTGGCCGGCGATCCGCTCGGGGAAGACCTCGCGCAGCACCGCGCGGTCGTCGTGGTTCCCGGGGAGCTGCCAGAGCCGGTCGAGCCACGGCCCGAGGATCTGGCGGAGCGACTCGTACGTCTCAGGCAGGTCGTCGTGGGAATGGTCGCCCGTGATCACGACGTGATCGAGAGGCCCTGCGAGCTCCCGCGCGTGCGCGACCACCGCCTCGAGGAGCTCGCGGGTGGGGATGCCGAAGAGGCGCTCCTCCGGGTCGGCGAAGAGGTGCAGGTCGCTCAGCTGCAGGATCCTCGTCGTCGACATCGCTTCGCGGCACTCCTCGGCCGGGGGCAGCGGCGGCACTCGCCCGTACTCGATTCCGGTATCGCTTGCAGCCTACAATCAGCGGGCACCAGAGGCGCGCGTCCTCGTGCCGTCGACCCCCACCAGCGATGCTCCCCCGATCTGGAGGCCCCCATGCCCTCGCCGCTCGAAGTCTCCCCGTCCGCCTTTTCCGGCCTGATCGGCGTCGCGCGGCGCGATACCACCCCTCCCGCCGGCATCTATGCCCGCATGTGGGGCGCCGCCACCCATGACATCGCCGACGGCGTGCACCGGCCGCTCACGGCGACCGCCCTCGCGCTGCGCTCGACCGGCTCCGGCCGGCCGAGACTGCTCGTGGGGCTCGACATCGCCCTGCTCGGCGACCTCGGCGGCACGTCCGACGAGGAGCGGGTGCTGGCCCCTGTCCGGGACATCCTCGGCCTCGAGCCCGGCGAGCTGCTCGTCAACTGCTCGCACACCCACTCGGCCCCGTGGGCTGCGATGAGCCGCAGCCACATGCCCGGCGGCGAGCTGATCGGACCGTACCTCGACCAGCTGGGCCGGGCCATCATGGAAGCCGGCGAAGAAGCCCTTGCGGCGGTCACGCCGGCGACGCTGACCTGGGCAACGGGGCGGTGCGACCTCGCACGCAACCGCGACCTGCCCGACCCCTCGGGCGACGACGGCCGGATCGTCTGCGGCTTCAACCCGGCTGCGGCTGCGGACGACACGCTGGTGGTGGGACGCGTCACGGCGGACGACGACGGCCGGGTGCTCGGGACGATCGTCAACTACGCCTGCCACCCGACGACTCTCGCGTGGGACAACACCCTGATCTCCCCCGACTACATCGGAGCCATGCGCGAGCTCGTCGAGGCGCACACGGGCGGCGCCCCCTGTCTGTTCCTCCACGGGGCGTCCGGCGAGCTCGGCCCTGCCCACCAGTACGTCGGCGATCCCACGGTCGCCGACCAGCACGGCCGGCGGCTTGGCTTCAGCGCTCTCGCCGCGCTCGAAGGCATGCTGCCTGCCGGTCTGGCACTGCGCTACGAGGGCCTCGTCGAGTCGGGCGCGCCGCTCGCCGTCTGGTTGCCCGCTCCGTTCGAGCCCTCGCGGGAGCTCTCCGGCGGGACCGTCGACGTGCCTCTGCCGCTGAAGCCGATGCCGACGGTGGCGGAGCTCGAGGCGCAGCTGGCGGTCACGGAGGACAGGGCCATGGCAGAGCGGCTCTTCCGCAAGATCCAGATCCTGCGCAACCTGAGCGGCGGTGACCACC
>DAIOGR010000523.1:0-1597 GCA_036745155.1 Gaiella sp. | reverse complement strand
CTCGGCAAGGCCGTGATCGACCGCCTGCGCGCCGAGGGGTGGGCGGTGGCGGGGGTGGCGAGGTCGGAGGGGACGCTCGAGGGTGTCACCGCCGCGGGTGCGCTCGCCGTCCGCGCGGACGTCACCGATCAGGCGAGCGTCAGGCAGGTGCTGGAGCAGGCGGCGGCAGCCCACGGTGGCGTCGACCTGGTAGTGAACGCGGCGTCGGCCTACGGGGGCGATCGCAGCGGCCCGTTCGGCGGCGGCCCGATCGCCCAGGCTCCGCCCGAGGCGTTCGCTGCGTGGGCCGAGGCACCGGCACGCTCGGCCTTCTCGTTCCTCTCGGCGACCGGGGCGTTCCTCGTTGCCCAGGGCACGCCTGCGACGGTCGTGCAGGTGACGGGCGGCTCGTCCCGCCGCGCCGCTCCCGGGCGCGGCCTCTGGGCCGCGGGCGCCTTCGGCGTCAGGGCGATCACCCAGGCGGCAGCGCTCGAGCTGCGCGAGCAGGGCATCCACGTGGCACTGCTGATCGTCGACGCCGGCATCGAGCCGCTCGCCGGCGGACAGCCGGGCCAGGCGGTCGCTGCGCTCGCCGACCCGCGCGAGCTCGCCGCCGCGGTCCTGTTCCTCGCCGACCAGGGCGCGCGTGGGGCGACGCACGAGCTGCAGGTGACGCCGCTGGCGGAGCGCTGGGTGCCCTAGCCGGCAGTCCCGGCTGCCACGGGCACGCCGAGCTCGGTGAGGAAGGACTGGGCCCAGCGGTTCACGTCGTGGGCCCGCAGGTACCGTCGCATCAGCCGCATGCGTCGCCGGCCGTCCGCCCGGTCGACCCGGATCGCCCGCATGAGCGCATCCTTGACGGCGTCTGGGTCGTGGGGGTTGCAGAGAAACGCGTGCCGCAACTCGCTCGCCGCGCCGGCGAACTCGCTCAACACCAAGGCCCCGCCCAGGTCGGCTCGCGCAGCGACGTACTCCTTCGCGACCAGGTTCATCCCGTCCCGCAGGGGCGTCACCGCCATCACGTCGGCGGCGCAGTAGAGCGCCGCCAGCTCACTCCGGTCGTACGACTGGCGGAGGTAATGCACGGCCGGCACCCCCACGCGCCCGAACTCCCCGTTGATCCGCCCCACCTCGCGCTCGACCCGCATGCGCAACCCCTCGTAGTGCTCGACTCGCTCGCGGCTCGGCGTCGCAACCTGGACGAGGACGGTGTCGGGCACGCTCAGGGTGCCTTCCTCGAGCAGCTCGCGGAAAGCCTCCAGACGCAGCTCGATGCCCTTCGTGTAGTCGAGCCGGTCGACCCCCAGCACCACCGTCTTCGGGTTTCCCAGCTCGGCGCGTATCTGCTTCGCGCGCGCCTGAACCGCGGGGCTGGCGGCCAGCTCCTCCATCTCCCCGACGTCGATCGAGATCGGGAACGCCGCCGCCTTCACCGTGCGCCCCTCGATCTCGACACTGCTCCCCGTGTACCGGAGCCCGAGGAGATGCCGTGCGAGCCGGACGAAGTTCTGCGCTGCGAGCTTCTCCTGGAACCCGACCAGGTCGGCTCCGAGCAGGCCGCGCAGGATCTCCGCCCGCAGCGGCATCTGCATGAACAGCTCGATCGGCGGAAACGGGA
>DAIOGR010000522.1:0-1598 GCA_036745155.1 Gaiella sp. | reverse complement strand
CCGCTCGAGCCGCTCGCCGACACGGGCGCCGCCGTGGCCGAGGCGCTCCGCTACCCGCTCTCCGGTGCCACCCTCGAACAGCTGGCGTCACGCGGCGGCAGGGCGACGATCGTGGTCGAGCCGCCCACGCTGCCCGTTCCCGGAGCCGATGCGGACCCACGCCAGGACGCGCTCGCCGCGGTGATCGACGAGCTCGTGCGGCTCGGCATGCCCGGTGAGCGTCACACGGTGCTGGTGGCGGGCGGGCTCGAGCGGCGTGGCGGACGGGCCGAGCGCGAAGGCGTGCTGCGCCCTGCCCGGGCCCGCTCGTTCCGCGGCACCGTCGTGGTGCACGACTGCACGGACGCGAGCCTACGCGACCTCAGGGCGGGCGACACGGCCGCACGGATCGGAGCGCATGTCCTCGACGCCGACCTCGTCGTCACGGTCAGCGCCGCCGAGACCGCCGACCGGGGAGGTTCGGCAGTGCTGCTCGGCGCCTGCGACGCGGACACGATCGCGCGCCCCGCGGCCGCACCTTCGCTGCTCGAGCCGGCCGCCTCGCCCACGCGGACGCTCGCCGCGGCCGTCGAAGAGGCGCTGGCGCGCGACGTCCCGGTGGTCGGCGTCTCGCTCGTGCTCGATCACCCGCGTCTCACCGGACGCTACCGGGGCTACCCGTGGTCGCCGGACAGCGTGCGCAGCGCTACGCGATCGCCGCTCCGTTCGCTCTTGAACACGCTTCCCGGCGGCGCCCGCCGCCACGCGCTGCAGGCAATGGGACGGGAGCTCCAGGCGGCGGCGGCGCTCGCCGGCCCTCCGTCCGTGGCGCACGCGGAGGCTCTGCTACGCGGGATCGCGCTCCGCGGGGCGCGCCTGGACGAGCCGCTCGACACGATTCTCGTGCCATTGCCGTGGAAGGCGCCCCACCAGCCGCGCCAGCCGCTGAACCCGGTGACGGCGGCCGCGACGGGACTCGGCCTCGCGTTGCGCCTCTGGCGGGAGCAGTCGCCGCTGCGCGAGGGAGGCACGGTCGTCCTCATGCACGATCTGCACCGGGCCTTCGGCCACGGTCCCCAGGCACCTTTCCGCGTGCTCTTCCAGGCGCTCAGGGACGGCCGCGAGCCCGGTCTCGTCGCGACAGCCCGTGCCGGTGCCCGCGAGGACGCACCCCTCCTCACCGCCTACCGCGACGGGCGCGGCCCCCACCCGCTGCTCCCCTTCGTGGACTGGGAAGCTGCCGGCCCCGTGCTGCGCCGGGCCGGCCGGGTGATCGTGGCAGGGTGTCGCGACGCAGGAGCGGCACGCGCGCTCGGCTTCGTCCCGAGCCACAACGTGGCGACGGCGCTCGAGATGGCGCGTGGGGTGGCCGGCGGGTCGCACCGGCTCGGCGTGCTGCTCGCTCCTCCCTACGCACCGCTGATCGTCGGCGGCGAGGTGGACGTAGAGCCCCGCGAGCCGTAGATGGGTTGAGGAAAACGGTGCACCCGTTACCCGGCGCGCGAAGCGCGCCCCTTCAGGATCACGGTGGCAGCTGCGCAGCAGCTGCCACCGTGCAACGCCGCACTAGTCGATGCCGAGGTAGGCCTTCTGCACCTTCGGGTCGGACTTCAGCTCCT
>DAIOGR010000521.1:0-1604 GCA_036745155.1 Gaiella sp. | reverse complement strand
AACGGCATCTTCGAGCCGATCTGGAACCGCCAGTTCATCGACCACGTGCAGATCACCGTGGCCGAGTCGATCGGGATCGAGGGGCGGGCCGGCTTCTACGAGTCGGCGGGCGCGATCCGCGACATCTTCCAGAACCACCTGCTGCAGCTGCTCGCCCTCACCGCGATGGAGCCGCCGATCGACTTCACCGCCGACTCGGTGCGCAACGAGAAGGTCAAGGTGCTGAAGTCGATGCACACCCCCGGCCCCAAGTCGGTCGTGCGCGGGCAGTACGGCCACGGCTTCGTGGAGGGCCTCGAGGTGCCGGGCTACCGCGAGGAGGACGGGGTCGCGCCCGGCTCGCTGACGGAGACCTACATCGCCGCCAAGCTGTACGTCGACAACTGGCGCTGGGCCGACACGCCGTTCTACGTGCGCGCCGGCAAGCGCCTCGCGCGGCGCGAGACGACGATCGCGATCCAGTTTCAGCGCGCCCCCCATCCGCCCTTCGAGGCGATTGCCGGCGACGGGCTGCGGCCGAACGTGCTCCTCATCCACGTCCAGCCCGACGAGGGCGTCTCGCTGGCGATCGGCGCGAAGGTCCCGGGCGCCGGCATGACGATCCGCACCGTGCACATGGACTTCCTCTACGGCGGCGCCTTCCGCACCGGGCTGCCCGAGGCCTACGAGCGGCTGATCCTCGACGCGATGCTCGGTGACGCCACGCTGTTCACGCGCGAGGACGAGGTCGAGGAGCAGTGGAAGCTCGTCGACGCCGTGCTCGGCGGCTGGCAGCGGGACCGCCCCAGCTTCCCGAACTACGAGGGCGGCTCGTGGGGGCCGAAGGCGGCGGACGAGCTGATCCACCGCGACGGGCGCTCCTGGCGCCGTCACTGAGAGAGGAGCCGCGCGTGGGTGTCGTTGCGGAGATCGAGCGGAAGCTGGCCCGCCTGCGGGCTCGTGAGGCGGATGACGGCACGCCCGACTTGCGCACGAGCACGATGACGCATGTCGTCTGGGCGCCGCCGCAGTGGCTGCCGCAGGCGCGCAAGACCCTGGCGGGGCTCGACGAGCGGCACCCGGCGCGCACGATCTTCCTCGTCCCGGAACCGGGCAGGAAGGCGGAGATCGCCGCCACGGTCACCGTGCGGGACTTCCAGGTGCACGGGCTCTCGCACGAGATCCTCTCCGAGGTGATCGAGATCCGGCTGCGCGGCCCGGCAGCCCGGCATCCCGGCTCGATCGTGCTCCCGCTCCTGATCTCCGACCTGCCGGCGTTCTGCCGCTGGCGCGGCGAGCCGGCCTGGGAGTCGGCCGCGCTCGCCGAGATCGTGGAGGTGTGCGACAGGCTCGTCGTCGACTCGTCGGAGTGGAAGGGCGTGCCCGCCTCCTATGGGAAGCTGGCCCCCCTGTTCTCGCGGGTCGCGGTCTCCGACATCGCGTTCTCGCGCACGCTCCCGTGGCGGGTGCGACTCGCGGAGCTCTGGCCCGGGATCGCGTCCGTGGAACGCCTGAGCGTGGAGGGGCCGCGTGCGGATGCGGAACTGATCGCGGGCTGGCTGCGGGCCCGCCTCGCTCGCGACATCCGGCTGAGCCGGAGGAACGCGGATCAGGTGTCGGTCGTC
>DAIOGR010000520.1:0-1624 GCA_036745155.1 Gaiella sp. | reverse complement strand
GCGCTCACCGACGGCACCGACCTGAAGGCGTTTCGGCGCGGCCACCCGGTGCTGCTCGGCCCGCCGCCGAGCCCGTTCGGCCACGAGCTCTGCGGCGTCGACGTGGCGACCGGACGGCGCGTCGTCGCGGCCAACTCGGCGCCGTGCGGCGACTGCAGCGCTTGCCGACGGGGACAGGAGACGCTGTGCGAGCACCTTTTCCCCCTCCTCAACGGCGCCTACGCCGAGTTCGTGCTGGTGCCGGAGCGGATCGCCCGCGTCAACCTCCTCCCCGTGCCGCCGGGCATGCCGCCCGAGGTGGCGGCGATGGTGGAGCCGCTCGCCTGCTGTCTCCACGGCGTCGACGTCGCGGCAGTGTCTCCGGGGGACACCGTGGCGGTGCTCGGCCTGGGGCCGATCGGGCTGATGCTCTGCGCCTGCGTCGCCGATGTGGGCGGGTGGCCGGTCGGCGTCGGCTCGAGGCCGGAGCGGCGCGCGCTCGCCCCGGCGTTCGGCGCCGAGACCGGCAGCGGCGAGGGTGCCGACATCGTGATCGAGGCGGCAGGCACGCCCGAGGCATGGACGCTCGCGCTCGAGCTCGTTCGGCCGGGCGGCACGGTGCTCGCGTTCGGCGGCCTGCCCCGTGACGCGCGCGTCGAGATCGATCCCTACCGCATCCACTACGAGGAGGTGACGCTGCGCGGGGCCTTCCACCACACCCCCAGGCACGTGCGCGCGGCACTCGCCTTCCTCGGCAGCGGCGCGTACCCGTTCGAGCGTCTCCTCACCCACCAGGTTGGGCTGGAGGGCGTTCCCGGCCTGCTGTCCGACCCGCCGCGCGACTACCTCAAGGCCGCGGTCGTCGTCTCGGGGTAGACGGGTAGGCCCTCGGCCACAGCCGCCTGACGCAGCTTCTCGTCCCACGAGACCACGGTCGGCTCGGCCTGCGACAGCGACAGAACGGTGGCGATGTGGATTGCATCGAGCGCCCCGAGCCCGTGGTAGGCCCCGAGCGCTCCGGCGTGCCGGGTCAGTTCCATATCGGCAGAGACCGCAAAGACGCGCTTCCAGATCTCGTTTGCCAGCGTGAACACCTCATCGGCGGCTGGCGCTGGCAGTCGTCCCGACCGAACGACGGCAGCGAGCGCACAACACAACTCGGCGTAGCCGATCGCCGAACCGGCGGCCGGCACACCCTCGTCCCACAAAGACCGCATCTCGGTCGACCCCACCTCGTCGACCGCGAGCTTTACGAGGGCCGACGTATCGACATAGGCGATCAATACCGGCTCTTCCGGCGCTCCTCGATGATGAGGTCGCTGAGGGAGACCCCAGCTGCCAGCCGGACGGGTGGCGGCAGCGCGCCGCGCGGCTCCGAGGGGGGCGTCGCACGCCCCTCGCGCACGAGGCGCTCGAGGAGGGACTCGGCCCGCGCAAGCCGTACCTTCGGCTTGCCCCTCTCGGTGACGACGATGTCTTCGCCCGCCTCAGCGCGATCGAGCCACTCGGCCAGGTTCTCGCGCAGCTCGCGGACTCCGACTTCCACCGCCATAGGATGAAGCGTACACAAGGGATGATCAAGTGTCCACAAAGGACACTGGCCACTCACGCCGGCGAAGAGCGTCAGCCGGAGAAGAGCGTCAGC
>DAIOGR010000519.1:0-1626 GCA_036745155.1 Gaiella sp. | reverse complement strand
TCACCCCCATAACGCCTTAGCAGGGCGCCGCCTTCAGCCACTCGGCCACTTCTCCAGGACTCGGAAGGATATCGGACGGGGCGCAGGCGCCCTAGACCCGCGCCTCCGTTCTCAGTCGTGGATGCGGCCGATCAGGTCGCAGCGCTTCAGCACCTTCACCTCGATGCCGCCGAGCCGCACGTCGTAGCCGGCCTCGCGCGGGTAGAGCACCTTGTCGCCCGGCTCGATCCCGTTCGGCTCCGTGCCCACCGCAGTCACGATGCCGGTGCGACATGCGGTCGCGGCAGCTGCGGAGGCGGGCAGGATCAGGCCGGCCCGCGTCTCCGACTCGTCGCTCGTCGGCTGGATCACGACGTACTCGTCCAGGGGCTCGATGGACAGGTCGATGCGCTGCGCGTGCTCCATCCCGGAAGCGTACCGCGCGAGCCTGCCCGCAGATGTGGGATTCCCGAGCGGGAATCCCACATCGCGACACCCCTGAAGCCGGGCACCTACGGTGCCCAGGGAACCACCCTTCGAACGAGCCGACCCGTTTCGTAGGGCGAGCCATGCCTCGACGTGTGCCGGCGAAGCCGGTACACCACGTCCTTCGCCAGAACCCCAGCGGGCCGGTTCGTCCTCCGGCGCACCGATCCGCAGGAGATCACAGCCGCCCGGCGTCGACGATGCGCTGCAGGAACTGCTGCGTCCGCGGCTCGCGCGGGGCGCTGAAGATCTGCCCGGGCGGGCCCTCCTCGAGGATCGTCCCGGCATCGAGGAAGCAGACGCGGCTCGCCGTGTCCCGGGCGAAGCCCATCTCGTGCGTTGCGATCACCATCGTCATCCCCCCATCCGCGAGCTCGCGGATCACGTCCAGCACCTCCGCGACGAGCTCCGGGTCGAGCGCGCTCGTGACCTCGTCGAGCAGGAGCAGCTCTGGCCTCATAGCCAGCGCCCGGACGATCGCAACGCGCTGCTGTTGCCCTCCCGAGAGCCGGTCCGGGAACTCGTCGCGCTTGTCCGCCAGGCCGAAGCGGTCGAGGAGCGCCGTCGCCTCGGCCTCGGCCTGGTCACCCACCAGCCCCAGCACCTTGCGCGGGCCGAGCGTGACGTTGTGCAGCACGCTCATGTGCGGGAAGAGATTGAACGACTGGAACACGATCCCGATCCGGCGGCGGATCGCGTTGACGTCGACGTTCGGTGCCGTGATCTCGTTCCCGCCGACGAAGATGCGCCCGGCCTGGATCGGCTCGAGCCGGTTCACGCAGCGCAGGAGCGTCGACTTGCCCGAGCCGGAGGCGCCGATCAGGCACACGACCTCGTGCTCGCCCACGGCGAGGTCGATCCCGCGCAGCACCTCGAGCTTCCCGAACGACTTGTGCACGCCCTCGATGCGCAGAGCCTCGCTCACGCCAGCCTCCCGGCCTGCTGGCGCGTCCGGTCGCGCCCGATCAGCCAATCGGTGAACCGCGCGAGCGGGATCGTGATCGCCACGAACAGCGTCGCCGCGACGAGGTACGGCGTGCCGTTGAACGTCGCGGACTGGTCGATCTGCGCCTGCTTGAAGGCCTCCACGACCCCGAGCGTGCCGACGAGGGCCGTGTCCTTCTGCAGCCCGATGAAGTCGTTCAGGAGCGGCGGGATCAC
>DAIOGR010000518.1:0-1629 GCA_036745155.1 Gaiella sp. | reverse complement strand
ACGGGGCGTTTCGTCGACCAGGCAACCGAGCGCTGCACGATCGGGGTCGCGATCGCAACGGCGATCGCGATCGCGGTCAGATCGGTGAGCGCGCTCCACGGCCCGTCGACGACGTAGGGCCACCCGAGGAGCGAGGGGGTGTCGGGCCTCTGTCCCGCGGGAAGACCGAGCAGTTCGAGGAAGAACGCCAGCGGAAGGAACACCACGACGGTCGCCAGCAGCCCGCCGACGACTCCCTTGCCGACGGTGAGCCAGGGGGCGCGGTCGGCGGGAAGTGGGATGCTCGCGGTCTGCGATCTCATCGTGAAATCGTAGGCGCTGCGCCAGCGGTGGGCTGCCCTATTGGGTGCCGCAGGTTCCGCAGTGGAGGGTTCCGACCCGGCGCGGCTGGTGGCAGGTGGTGCACTCGCCGATCACCGGCCGTCCGCATCCTTCGCAGTGCTCGCCTCTGCGTACCGGGTAGCCGCAGAAGGGGCATTCGCCCTTGCGGACGCGTCGCTGCGGGATGCGGCGGGCGAGGTAGCGCTGCAGCCACCAGAACGCCGCGAGCGTGAGAGCGATGCCGGCGAGGGAGAGGACGAAGGGACCGAGCTCCTCCACGTCGATGTAATCCGTCAGGTAGTCGCCGGCCATCACGAGCGAGAGGATCGCGGCGAACGCGACGAGTGCGAACGCGACCGGCAGGTAGCGCGAGTTCGACCGGCGCAGCCGAAGCAACAGCCAGTACCCGAACGCGAGCGTGGCGAGGACGAACGCGAGGCGACCGAAGAACGTGACGAGATCGCTCTGTCGCGACGCCGCCAGCGCCTCGTTGCTCGCCCGGCGGTAGGCAGCCTCGGCCGCCGGGCCTGCAGCCTTGGCTTCGGACCGAGCCGTCTGCGCGTCCGCCTGCGCCGCGCTGAAATCGCGCTGTGTGGCGCGGTACGTCTTCTCGAGCGCAGGTGCAGTGCTGCCGGCGTCGAGTGCCGTACGGTACGCCTCCCGGGCAAGCTCGAGATCCTGACGTGCCTGTTGAACGGCGACCTCTGCCTGGGCGAGCCGTTGTCGAGCCTGGTCCGCCCGCGCGACCGCCGTCCGCTCGGACGAGGTGAAGTACGTCTCGCCAGCGCGGCTGCCGGACCGGCCGATGTCGTCGATCTTCGAGTACGCCCACAGGCCGCCGATCAGCAGGAACACCACGAGGACGAGGGCGAGCAGCTTCTCGGTCATCGTGATCTCGATCTCCTCGAGATCGACCCGGGTCGTGCTGAGGCTCATGGCCTTCCTCCCTTCGTGGTCGTGCGCGGTCTGAGCTCGACGATCAGGCTGCAGTCGAGCGCGTTCGCGACACGCAGGAGCGTGTCGATGCGCGGCGGGCGCCCGCCGCTCTCGAGCCGCGCGATCGCCGACTGGGTCGTCCCGCACAGCTGGGCGAGCTCGACCTGCGACAGACCGCGCGCGTGCCGCTGCGCCACCACCTGCTCGGCGATCTGCGCGAAGAACCAGCCGTCCTCCGCATGGGCGAACCGCTCACGAAGGCGCTCCAGCGCCCTGGCTCCGCGCTCGCCGCTTCTCGATCCTGTCGCTCCTGTCATATCTCAATCATGAGATATAGCGTAAATGCGATACTTGTCAAGTAGTCGCCGAGCG
>DAIOGR010000517.1:0-1637 GCA_036745155.1 Gaiella sp. | reverse complement strand
CGAAGGGGAACCGCCCCAGCTTCTCGGGCGCGGCGCGACCGGAGGTCGCGGAGCCGCTCGTGAACCGGTTCTGCGACGTGCTCCGCGAGCTGGGCGTCCCCGTCGAGACAGGCCGCTTCGGCGCCCGGATGGCGGTCGAGCTCGTCAACGACGGCCCCGTGACGATCGTGCTCGAGTAGACCGCCCTCACGTCGGTCGCGAAAGCGGTGCTATCCTCTCTGCACCGCATTTCACCTGCTTGGGAAATGGGCGCTTCGCGCCCATTTTTGTTGAAAGGGACAGCTTTGGCCGACTTGCTCGCAACCGAGAGGACGCTCGCGAAGGAGATCGCTCCGGCGGTCGAGCGCGGCGTGCCCGGAGTCGAGGTGCTGGCCGTCGAGCTGCTCTCGCCGAGCAGGTTCTGCGTCTACGTCGACCATCCCGAGGGCGTCGACCACGCCCTCTGCACGCGGGTCACGCAGCTGCTCGACCGCTACCGGGAGGCGTACACGGTCGACGTGTCGTCACCGGGACCGGAACGCCCGCTGCGCAAGCCGGAGCACTTCCGTGCGGTGGTGGGCCACGACGTGCAGATCCGGACGGCACGTGAGATCGCAGGCAAGAAGCGGTTTCGTGGCCCGGTCGTCGCCGCCGACGAGCGGAGCCTTCGCATCCGGAGCGGTGAAGCGGCGCTCGACATCCCGTACGAGGCGATCGTCCGGGGCAACCTGATCGACGAGGGGTAGGTGGAGAATGAGTCAGGAGATCATTGAGGGCATTCGTGCGATCGAGCGCGAGAAGGGCATCGAGACGGGCACGCTCGTCGCGGCGCTCGAGGACGCGCTGCTCGCCGCCTACAAGAAGACGCCCGGTGCCGCCCGTCATGCCGAGGTGATCCTGGACGACGAGGGAGAGTTCCGCGTCTTCTCGATCACGATCCCCTCGGATCTCGAGGAGCGCCTGCTGGAGGAGGCGCGCGAGGCGACGATCGAGGAGCTCGAGCGGATCGAGCAGGAGACCGGCGAGCGCCATCACACACTCGTCAACGACGACGACCTCGACCTCGACTGGTCGCAGGTGCCCGAGGCGCAGATGGTTCGGGCCGACGCGACACCCCACGACTTCGGGCGCATCGCCGCGATGACGGCGAAGCAGGTCATCCAGCAGCGCATCCGCGAGGCCGAGCGGGCGATGATGTACGACGAGTACGTCGACCGGCAGGGCGAGGTCGTGACCGGCATCGTCCAGCAGGCCGGCGACCGCAACAACGTCCTGGTCGACCTCGGCAAGGTGGAGGCGCTGCTGCCTCGCTCGGAGCAGGTCGACGGAGAGCGCTACGAGCAGGGCTCCCGCATCAAGGCCGTGATCACGGAGGTGCGCTCCGGCACCAAGGGGCCGCAGGTGATCCTCTCCCGTCGCGACCCGGAGCTGATCAAGACCCTCTTCGAGCTGGAGGTGCCGGAGATCGCCGACGGCCTCGTCGAGATCCGCGGCGTGGCCCGCGAGCCCGGCTACCGCTCGAAGATCGCAGTGGAGTCGCACGCACAGGGCGTCGACCCGGTTGGCGCCTGCGTGGGCCCGCGCGGCTCGCGCGTGCGCATGGTCGTCTCGGAGCTGCGCGGCGAGAAGATCGACATCATCCCGTGGAACACGGAGCC
>DAIOGR010000516.1:0-1643 GCA_036745155.1 Gaiella sp. | reverse complement strand
CGCGTGTAGTAGTCGGGCAGCTCCTTCAGGTGCGCCCAGGCGATCTTCCCGGTCGTCAGCTCGTTGTCGCCGGTCACGTTCGTGTCCGGATCGCGGTTGCCATGCTCGAGCTCGACCTCGAGGCCCAGGCGGTACTGCTCCGCGTCGAACGGGGACGTGTCCCAGTCGATCCCGAGCGCCGTTCCGATCCGCCGGGCGTCGTCGACGCTGAATGTGGTGGTGCCGGCCATGAGTCCGCCTCCTTGGGGGTGTGCCTCCATGGTGGCGCAGCAGCGGGCTGCGCGCAGCGGGAGCGCCACGGGTCGGGCTCCGCAGTTCCTACGGATCGCGGATGAGCGCCTCGCCGACGGCCAGGAGCCGGTACTCCTGCCGCAGCCGCACGCATTCGGCGACGAAGCGGGCCGGCCCGGCAGTGTCGATCCTGAACATCTCGAAGTGACAGGGGACGGCGATGTTGGCGCCGGCTTCGACGGCGAGCCGTGCGGCATCGGCGCCGTTCATGTTCCCCAGCTTGCCGTTGACGGGGACGATCGCGACGTCGATGAAGTGGGGGAGGACGGCTTCCGCGATGCCCTGCACCCGGCGCGTGTCTCCGGCGTGGTAGAAGGCGTGGGGGCCGTGGCGGATCACGTATCCGACGGCTTCCGGTGCCGTGTCGTGGTGGGCTGGGACGGCCTCGATGTGGAAGCCGCCGATCTCGACGTTGTCTCCGGGTGCGAGCGCGACGTCGGGAGGGCGTCCGACGCGGTTTCCGGTGAGGATCTCGCTGCCGGCGGGGCACACGAGCTTCGCGCCGCCGGAGAGGACTTCCGGCAGCGTGCCGGGGTCGAGATGGTCGGGGTTGCCGTTGGTGCAGGCGACCGCATCGACGAACGAGAGCCGCTCCGGCGCGATCACGCGCCGCGTCAGCCGCTCGTACGGCGTCTCCGTCCCCGCGTAGCGCTCGGTCAGGCTGTCCGACAGGTACGGGTCGATCACCAGGTGCTCGTCGCCCACCCGTACGAGGAAGCCGCTCTGCCCGAGCCACCACAGGTGCAGCCCGGGCTCGACGGCACCTTCGACATCCTCGAGGAACGCGTCGTCCGAGAGGTACGGCTCGATCAGCGTGCCCGGCCGCGGCAGCTCGGAGGCAGTCTCGACCGGCTCGGGCAGCGGCACGGCCTGCGCGGCCCGTCGGGTGAGGCCGCTGAGGAAGCCGAGCCGCGTCGTCGGTGTGGTGTGCTCGGGGTCTGGCTCCATCGTGAGGCGTCGCGGCGTCAGGCGAAACGGGCGTACGTGAGCCGGTAGATGTTGAGGACCCGCGCCGGGTCACGGACCGTCAGGATCCAGAGCGTGCCTTGGGCCCCGAGATAGCGACCGGTCCCGCCCACGACGGGGATCACGATCCCGCCGCGGGCATACCTCTCCGCCTTGCCCCGGAAGCGAAGCGTGCCGCCGGGAAGCTTCGCGACGCCGTCGACGGTGATGCTCTTCGGGCCGAGGCGGAGCCGCTGCACCGCGCTGTCGCTGCCGACGGCCGCCCGCGCCGGCTTGCCGAACTGGGCCACCTCGTTGAGGAGCCGGCTCGTCTCTCTGACCGTGTCGCCCGTGCTCGGCCCCTTGGGTGGGCGGTCGCTCTCCTTGGCGGAGGTGGTGACGGAGAC
>DAIOGR010000515.1:0-1671 GCA_036745155.1 Gaiella sp. | reverse complement strand
ACGAGAATCCCCGGTGGGCTCGCCGCCGTCACCTGGTCGATCTCGATGCCGTAGCCGCCCAGCTCCTGGCCGAACGTGGCGCCGTTCGAGAGATCCGTGCCGGCGAAGAGCCACGGGGCTCTGTCGGCGGCGCGCACGACGAACGGATGCTGGTTGCGGCCGTCGTCGTTCGCCCGGTACTGCACGCCGATCAGGGCGGATTCGGGACGCCCCAGGTCACGCCACTTGCGGGTGCGGCGGAGCGCGTTTCCCTCCCGCCGCACCTGCCAGAAGAAGTTGTTGGCGGAGAGGAAGACGAGGTTGCCGCCGAGGTCCCGGTAGCGCTGGATCAGGTCGTACTCCTTGGTGGTCACGTACTCCGTGTGGCCGCCGAACACGATCAGGTCGTAGAAGCGGGCGAGGGTGTCGCCGCTGTCGAGCACCTCGAGGTCGGTCTCGCTCAGGTAGTCGGGCTGCTTGCCGCGCTGGGCGAGCCAGCGCAGGAAGCCGAGGTCGTACTTGCGGTACTGCGGCGGCACCCCGCGGCGCAGGAACGGCCGGCCGAGCCGGACGGTGCTCTGCGCGCCCTTCGCGTACCACGTGTCGCCCCAGCCGTTCCCGTCCTCGTCGCGGAAGTTGTACGCCTGCCACGTGTTGGTAGGGATGATCACGGCGACGCGCGTCGCGCCGAGCTGGGGCGGACGGATCACGAACGGGGCGTAGCCGACGCGCCCGTCCTCGGCCGTCAGCTTCGCGAAGTAGACGCCGGACGGCCACGCTCCGAGCGTGACGGGAACCGTGGCCGGACGATCCACGCTCGACCATGCCACCTGCGTCGGCTCCGACACGGGAACGCCGTTCATGACCGTGTTGTCGTAGGTCGGCACGTCCTCCGGTCCTGCCCGGAAGACCTGCAGCTGGAGCGAGAGCGCATCGGTGGCGATGCCGAGCGTCGCCGTCTCGCCCGGGACGTAGCTCTCCCGGGTGAAGCCTGCGTCGACCCCCAGCACGCGGATCACGGGCGTCGTCTTGCGTCTCCCTGTCTCTGCGTTTCTGGCGCCGTACGATCGCCGGTTGCCTGCCTCGTCGCGCACGTCGAACAGCACGAGATACGTGCGCGGCGTCATCGTCGGAGGCGGCGCCCACGTCATCGTGTGCCGGCCCGGCTCGAGGGTCGCGGTCCTCTCGATGATGGGCGTCGGCCGGCTCAGAGTGCGCGTGACGGAGAAGCGCACGGTCGCGCGCTCGTTCAGCGTGAACGAGACACGCGCGGAATCCCGCACGCGGTCGCCGTTCGGCGAGATCGTCGTCAGCAGGGCGTTGTCGCCCGCGTACGGTCGTCTCGAGCGTGTGAACGCCCGCAGGCGCGCGAGGCGCGGTGCGACGCTGTCGATGCGGAGCGAGCGCCGCGCCACGATGCGGCCCGACTCGGACGTCACGATGCGGACTGCGTACAGGCCGTCTGCCACCCGGCGGCCGGCGAGGTGCCCGTTCCAGCGCAGTCGCACGAAGCGCCGCGTCTGCGGTGCGGCGAGCCAGCCGACGTGGAGGCCGCCGCTCGTCAAATCCACTCCCACGCGCGCGCTGCGGGGGAGCGCCATTCGGACCGTGAGCTTGCGGCCCTGCTCGGGCGAGAAGGTCGGCGCGCCGAGCGACAGCGTCGCCCCGTGGGCGGCGGCGGGTGCGGCGAGG
>DAIOGR010000514.1:0-1684 GCA_036745155.1 Gaiella sp. | reverse complement strand
ACGACCGCTGGTCGTACGCGAGCGGCTCGACGTACCAGCGCATCAGCTTGCGCAGCACGGCCTTGACGGGTGTGCCGATGCCGCCCCGCACGCCCGGGCGCAGGCGCAACGAGCGGTCGGCCGACACGGGCCAGAGGCGCTCGGCTTCGCTCCGGGCCGCCAGCCTGTCGTCGGGGCCGGCCGAGCCGCCCGGGTCCGCTCCGGACCGGCGCACCTCCTCGCGCAGCGCCGCGAACAGCGCGTCGACGTCGACGGACGCGGGGTCGGGGAAGCCCACGTCGGCACCGGAGCTCCGTGTCTTCGCAGGCATCGGGGAATTCTAGCCCCGCTGTACGATGCGTCCCCCGTGCGTGTCGGCCTCAGCATGCTCACGCTCGTGCCCGGTGCGATGGGCGGGAGCGAGACCTACGCGCGCGCACTCGCCCGGGCCCTCGCAGCGCGGCACGCGATCGACGTGACGGCGTTCGTCCCGTCGATCGCACAAGATGCGGCCGAGGGCTTGCCGATGGCGCTCGTCGAGGAGTACCGGGCGTCGGCAACGATGGCCGGGCGCCTGCGCGCCATGACCGCTGCCACGGTGTTCCCCGCCGCCCTGCGCCTGCGCTTCGACGGCATCGACGTCGTGCACTACCCGCTCACGGTGCCCGTGCCGCCGCTACGCACACGCGTCGCCGTCACGCTCCACGACGTGCAACATCTCGACCTGCCGGGGATGTTCCCGCGCGCCGAGCGGGCGTTCCGGAAGCTGGCCTACGACCGAGCGGCGCGCCGTGCGGACATGGTGATCGTGCCGACGACGTTCGTGCGGGAGCGGGCGATCGAGCTGCTCCGCCTCGATCCCGGCCGGGTGCGCGTGATCCATCACGGCGTCGACCACGACCTGTTTCGGCCGGCCGGTGACGAGCGGGAGCGGTTCCTGCTGTATCCGGCAAAGACCTGGCCGCACAAGAACCACAGGCGCCTGCTGGAGGCGTTCGCGCTGCTCCGCCGTCGGCAGCCCGACCTTCGGCTCGTGCTCACGGGAGCCGGGACGGAGCGGCTCGCCGGCCCCCCGGGCGTCGAGGCAAGGGGAGCGCTGCCGCTCGCCGAGCTCGTCGGGCTGTACCAGAGATCCGCGTGCGTCGTCTTCCCGAGCCTCTACGAGGGGTTCGGCGCGCCGCCCCTCGAGGCGATGGCCTGCGGCGCGCCCGTCGCAGCCTCCGGCGCCGGTTCGCTCCCCGAGGTGTGTGGTGACGCCGCCGTCCTCTTCGACGCGAACGACCCGGCGGCCGTCGCCGCCGGAGTCGAGCAGGCCCTCGGCCGTGCGGACGAGTTGTCGCGCCGAGGCCTCACCCGCGCCGCGTCGTTCACCTGGGACGCGTCGGCTCGGGCGCACGAGGACGCCTACCGCGCGACCGCGTAGTGCGGCGTCTCGTACCGTTGCACCCGACCCCGGGCGCGCGAAGCACGCCCCTTCAGGATCACGCTGGTCAGCCGCGCGGCAGCTGGCCTGCGTGCACAAGCATCGAGTGCGGCTTTAGAACTCGAATCAGAATGACGCTTCGTCGGCTGGGCGTGATGGGCGCGTGCGCTGCGAGGACGCAGGGAGCCCCGATAGCAGCGCTATCGGGGCGACCGAGGACGAAGCAACGTGCGCGCACAGCGCGTCCAGACGGCACAAGGCTTCATTCTGATTCGGGTTCTT
>DAIOGR010000513.1:0-1691 GCA_036745155.1 Gaiella sp. | reverse complement strand
GCGTCGTTGTGCTCGAGGAACGGGATCAGCGCCGTCGCGACCGAGACGATCTGCGACGCCGAGACGTCCATGAACTCGACGTCCTTCGGCGACACCACGACGGCCTCGCCCTCACGGGAGCGGCAGAGCACCTGGTCGTGCGTGAACTTGCCGGTCTTGTCGTCGACGGTCTCGGAGGCCTGCGCGATCGTGAACTGCGCCTCCTCGGACGCATCGAGGTACACGATCTCGTCGGTCACCTTGCCGCCCTTGACGATCCGGTACGGCGTCTGGATGAAGCCGAACTCGGACACCGTCGCCATCGAGGCGAGCGAGCCGATCAGGCCGATGTTCGGGCCCTCCGGCGTCTCGATCGGGCACATGCGCCCGTAGTGGGTCGGATGCACGTCGCGCACCTCGATCGGAGCGCGCTCGCGTGTGAGGCCGCCGGCGCCGAGCGCGCTCAGGCGGCGGCGGTGCGTGAGCCCCGCCAGGGTGTTCGTCTGGTCCATGAACTGCGACAGCTGCGAGGAGCCGAAGAACTCCTTCAGCGCCGCCACCACGGGCCGGATGTTGATGATCGTCTGCGGCGTGATCGTGTCGACGTCCTCCGTCGTCATCCGCTCGCGGACGACGCGCTCCATCCGGTAGAGGCCGACCCGGAACGCCTCCTGGATCAGCTCTCCGGTCGTGCGCAGCCGGCGGTTCCCGAAGTGCTCGTACTCGTCGAGCTCGGCACGGATCGGGTCACGGTTGAGGACGACGGCGTCGGCCGCATAGTCCTTCGAATCCTCGGGGACGCCGAGCTTCGTCGGCAGCGACACGAGGCGCCGCACGAGCGCGAGGATGTCCTCGGTCGTCAGCACGCGCGTGTCGTCCGGCACCTGCACCCCGAGACGCTGGTTCAGCTTGTAGCGTCCGACCTTGGTCAGGTCGTAGCGCTTGGGGTCGAAGAAGAGCGCGCGGAGCAGGTTTCGCGCGTTGTCGAGCGTCGGCGGCTCGCCGGGCCGCTGCTTCTTGAACACCTCGATCAGCGCCTCTTCCTCGCGCGTCGTCGTGTCCTTCTCCAGCGTGTTGCGGATGTAGACGGAGTTGTCGAAGAGCTCGAGGATCTTCTCGTTCGAGCTCGTGTCGAGCTGGAACCCGGTGGTCGGGTCCTCCGCCGGCAGGGCGCGCAGCAGGGTCGTGATCGGCAGCTTCCGCTTCCGGTCGATGCGGGCGTAGACGATGCCCTTCTTGTCGATCTCGAGCTCGAGCCACGAGCCGCGGGACGGCATCAGGTTCGCGATGAACACCTGCTTCGTCGCATCCTTGGGCTCCATCAGGTAGGCGCCCGGGCTGCGGACGAGCTGCGTCACGATCACGCGCTCCGTGCCGTTGATGATGAACGTGCCCCACTCGGTCATCATGGGGAAGTCGCCCATGAAGACCCGCTGCTCGCGGATCTCGCCGGTCTCGGTGTTGACGAACCGGACCGTCATGGACAGCGGGGCCTGATAGGTCAGGTCCTTCTCCCGGCACTCCTGGATCGAGAACTGCTGCTCGCCGAACTCGTAGTCGCCGAACTCGACGGCCAGCGTTCCGGTGTAGTCCTCGATCGGCGAGATGTCGTCGATCGTCTCGCGCAGGCCCTCTTCAAGGAACCACTTGAACGAGGCCTTCTGGATGTCGATCAGGTTGGGGAGGTCGAGGACGTGCTTCAGGCGTGAAAA
>DAIOGR010000512.1:0-1693 GCA_036745155.1 Gaiella sp. | reverse complement strand
CCTAGCAGGCTGTTGACGAATCCCTGGGCCATGGGAGTTCTCCCTCGCCCCCGGCGCGAGCCGGGGGAGAGGGTCGGGGAGAGGGGGCTGTCGTACCGCACGCATAGTGTGGGCGCATGGCACGCCTCTCGCCCCTTGAGTTCAGGCGACTCCTTCGGAAGAGGTCGACCGACACGGAGCATGAACTCTGGAGTCGGCTGCGGCGGCACCGCATGGGGCCGAAGTTTCGGCGCCAGCACACGGTTGGCCCGTACACCCTCGACTTCTACTGCCCGGCCGCGCGCCTCGCGATCGAGTTGGACGGGGGTCAGCACTACGAGGGGCCTCAGCGGGACAGGGACGCGGCGCGCGATGCATGGCTGGAGGAGCAGGGCATTCGCGTGGTTCGCTACTCGGACCGGGATGTGCTGCTCGAGCCCGAGGCGGTCGAGGAAGCGATCTGGGAGCTGCTGCGGGAGATCGACAGGGACCAGAGGGCGTGATCTGGTTCGCGCATGCGCGGCCGCAACGAGAGCCAGGTCACGATGCTCAGCCTCGTCACGCCGGACCAGCGGGTGCCGAAAGGCCACCCGCTCCGGAGGGTGAAGGCGCTGGCCGATGCAGCTCTCGCCGCCCTCTCGTCGACGTTCGACGAGATGTACAGCAAGGTCGGCCGCCCCTCGATCCCGCCGGAGCGACTGCTGAAGTCCACGCTCTTGATGGCGTTCTACAGCGTGCGGAGCGAGCGGCTCTTCTGCGAGCAACTCGACTACAACCTGCTGTTCCGATGGTTCCTCGACATGGACGGGGTGGAGGAGAGCTTCGACCACTCGACGTTCTCGCGGAACCGGCAGCGACTGCTCGAGCATGAGGTGGCGTCGAAGTTCCTCGCCGAGGTCGTGAGGACGGCCCGCGGCGCCGACCTGATGAGCGACGAGCACTTCACGGTGGACGGCACGCTCATCGAGGCGTGGGCGAGCCTGAAGAGCTTTCGGCCGAAGGGTGAGGACCCGAGGGACCGCCCGCCGCCCGACGATCGCGGGAACCCGACCGTGAACTTCCACGGCGAGAAGCGGTCGAACGAGACGCACCAGTCGACGACCGACCCGGAGGCGAAGCTGGCGCGCAAGGGCAACAACCAGCCGGCCAAGCTGAGCTACCTCGCCAACGCGCTGATGGAGAACCGGAACGGTCTCCTCGTCGACCTGCGCGTCGAGCCGGCCACGGGCTACGGAGAACGCGTCGGCGCGCTCGCGATGCTCGACGAGCACGTGCCGGACTCCGACGGCGTCACGCTCGGCGCTGACGCCGGCTATGACACGGCGGACTTCGTCCAAGCATGCCGCGAGCGCGGGATCACGCCTCACGTCGCGCAGACCCGATCCAAACGACGGCGCTCCGCCCTGGACGGCCGGACAGTCCGCCACTTCGGCTACGAGATCAGCCAACGGATCAGGAAGCGGGTCGAAGAGATCTTCGGCTGGACGAAGACCGTCGCGAGCTTCAGGAAGACCCGCTTCAGAGGGCAGGCGCGCACGCAGCTCGCCGCTCACCTCGTCGCCGCCGCCTACAACCTGCTCCGCCTCGCCAAGCTGATGCCCGCGTAGCCGCCCCCTCTCCCCGACCCTCTCCCCCGGCTACCGCCGGGGGCGAGGGAGAATCTGGGCCGAGGTGCCAGCTCGCTTTCAGGGAGGGTTCTTCAACGTCCTGCTAG
>DAIOGR010000511.1:0-1701 GCA_036745155.1 Gaiella sp. | reverse complement strand
GCGGACGTCTCGGCTACCGTCCTGCGGAGTGTCCGACCTCTTCCTCTCGACCTCCTCCCGTCCGCCGCGCCGTCGCAGGCGCCTGCTCCTCGTCGCCGGCGTGGTGATCGGCGTGCTCGCCGCCGGCGCCGCTGCGATCGGCGGCGTCGCGCTCGCGGAGCTGGGCACGATCCCCACGGGCACGACCGTGGGTGGTGTCGACGTCGGAGGGAAGACGCGAAACCAGGCCGAGCAGGCGCTCGCGATCGTCTCCCGCGAGGCGGTCGCACGGCGGATCAAGCTGATCGGCCTCGGCGGCGAGGCGCAGACTTCTGGTCGCGAGCTCGGCGCCCGGCCGCTCGTGGACGACGCGCTCGACCAGGCGCTGGCTACGAGCCCCCTCCGGCGGCTGCTGCGCAGGGTCGGCATCGGCGAGCCCGAGCAGCTCGAGCTCGACTACCGGCTCGGCCCGGTTCGCACGGCGGAGCTGGCGAACCGCCTCGACCTGCGCTTCGGGGAGCCGCCGCGGAGCGCCGTGCTCGTCGTCGAGGGCGGCCGCACGCGCGTCGAGAGCGCAGCGCAGGGAACCGCCGTCGACCGGCGTGGCTTGCGGCGGGCGCTCCGCACGCTCCCCGCCGAGGTCGGCCTCTCGCTGATCACGGCCGACCCCGCCGTGTCGACGCTCGCCGCTATGTCAGCGCAGAGACGCGTCGACCGGTTGCTCGACGGCCCCCGCAGCGTGCGGTACCGGGGCGTGGAGGCGAGTCTGTCGCCCGGGAAGCTGGGAAGCCTCGTCGAGAGCGGTCCGCGTGCGGGCACCCTGGCGGTGACGCTCGACCCCGAGGGCCTCGCCGCCGCACTCAGGCCGCGCCTGGGGCGATTCGAGCGCTCGCCCCGCGACGCGTCGTTCGTTCCTGCGGGCAAGCGGGTGCGCATCACCCCCTCACGGGACGGGCTCCTGCTCGACGGGGAGAGAATCGGCGCTTCTCTGTTGAAGAACCTCGGCGCGCGAGCTCATCTGGCGCGGTTCGTGGAGTCGCCGCCGCCCGAGCTGACCACGACCGCGGCGAAGAGGCTCGGGATCAGGGAGCTGGTCTCCGAGTTCACGACCTACCATCCCTGCTGCGCCCCCCGGGTGAGCAACATCCATCGAGCCGCCGACATCATGGACGGGACGATCGTGCCGCCCGGCCGGCGGTTCTCGCTCAACGAGGTGCTCGGCAGGCGGACGGTCGAGCGCGGCTTCGTCACGGCGCCGCAGATCTTCAACGGCCGGCTCGAGGACGCCGTCGGCGGCGGCGTCAGCCAGATCGCGACGACCACCTACAACGCCGCCTTCTTCGCGGGCGTCCAGATCCTCACCCACCAGCCGCACCAGTTCTACATCTCCCGCTACCCGATGGGCCGGGAGGCGACTGTCTCGTGGGGAGGGCCCGAGCTGATCTGGCGCAACGACTGGCCGGCGGCCATCCTCGTCGACACGTCGTACACGGACACGTCGATCACCGTGCGCTTCTACTCGTCCAAGCTCGGCCGCCGGGTGGAGACGGAGACAGGAGAGCCCTGCTGCTACGTGCAGCCCCGGTCGATCGTGGTGCGGAACCCGTCGCTGCCGCCGGGTGCGACGAGCGTGATCCAGGCGGCAGGCCCCGCCGGATTCACGATCAGCTACACGCGCAAGGTGTTCCGCCACGGGAAGCTGCGCCGGAACGAGCGCTACAC
>DAIOGR010000510.1:0-1702 GCA_036745155.1 Gaiella sp. | reverse complement strand
ACGTCGGGCAGGAAGTGCATCTCGATCTTGATCTGGCCGTCGCCCTTGCACGCCTCGCAGCGGCCGCCGCGCACGTTGAACGAGAAGCGCCCCGGCTTGTAGCCGCGCACCTTCGCCTCCGGCGTGAGCGAGTACAGCTCGCGCACGTGCGTGAAGAGGTCGGTGTAGGTGGCAGGGTTCGAGCGCGGCGTGCGCCCGATCGGCGTCTGATCGATGTCGATCACCTTGTCGAAGCACTCGATGCCCTCGACGTCCTCGTGCTCGCCGGGCTTCACACGCAGCTTGTTGAGCCGGTTCGCGAGTGCCTTGTAGACGATCTCGTTGACGAGCGTCGACTTCCCGGAGCCTGACACGCCCGTCACGCAGACGAACTTGCCGACCGGGAACTCGACGTCGATCCCCTTCAGGTTGTGCTGAGCCGCACCCCGCACGGTGAAGACGCCGCGGTCGTCCTCACGCCGCGGGGGGATGGCGATCCGGCGCCTGCCGGAGAGGAACTCGCCGGTGACCGAGCCCTGGGTCCGCATCACCGTCTTCGCCGTCCCTTCCGCGACGACATAGCCGCCGTGCTCGCCGGCGCCCGGGCCCATGTCGACGATCCAGTCCGCCGTGCGCATCATCTGCTCGTCGTGCTCGACGACGAGCACGGTGTTGCCGAGCGCCTTGAGCCGCTCGAGCGTGGCGATCAGGCGGTCGTTGTCGCGCTGGTGCAGCCCAATCGACGGCTCGTCGAGGATGTACAGCACGCCGACGAGCTGTGAGCCGATCTGCGTGGCCAGCCGCAGCCGCTGCGCCTCTCCGCCGGACAGCGTCTTGGCGGCCCGGTCGAGCTGCAGGTAGCCGACGCCGACGTCCGAGAGGAACGTGAGGCGCTCGCGGATCTCCTTCACGATGCGGTGGCCGATCAGCTGCTCCGTGGGTGTCAGCTCCAGCTGGTCGAGGAAGCGCAGCGCTCCGGCGACGGACAACCTCGTGAACTGGTTGATCGAGAGCTCCCCGACGGTCACCGCGAGCACCGCCGGCTTGAGGCGTGCCCCGCCGCAGTCCGGGCACGGCCGGAAGCTCATGTACTCCTCGATCCGTTCGCGCTGCTGGCTCGAATCGGTCTCCTTGTAGCGCCGCTCGAGGTTGCGCACGATCCCCTCGAACGCCATCGCGTACTGGCGCTTGCGGCCCATCCGGTTCCGGTACTGCACGAGGATGCGGTCGCCCTGCGTGCCGTGCAGGAACCAGCCCTGCTGTTCCTCGCTGAGGTCGCGCCAGGGTGTGTCGACGTCGATCTCGTAGCGGTCCGCGATCGCCTGGATGACGCCCTCGTAGAAGCTCGAGCTGCCGACCGACCACGGGACGAGCGCTCCGTCGGCGATCGAGACGGACGTGTCGGGGACGAGCATGTCCGGGTCGATCTCGAGCTGCGCGCCGAGGCCGGTGCAGCGGGGGCACGCGCCGTGCGGGGCGTTGAACGAGAAGATCCGCGGCTCGAGCTCGGGCAGCGAGACGCCGTGCTCGGGGCACGCGAAGTTCTCGGAGAACAGATGGGACTCGCCGTCCACGACGTCGACGCCGACGAGGCCGTCCGCCAGCGCAGTCGCGGTCTCGACGGACTGCGTCAGCCGCTGGCGCAGGTCGGGCTTCAGCACGAGCCGGTCGACGACGACCTCGATCGTGTGCTTGAACTTCTTGTCGAGGACGATCTCCTCCT
>DAIOGR010000509.1:0-1704 GCA_036745155.1 Gaiella sp. | reverse complement strand
GGCAGGGGCGCATCCCGACCGTCACCTCCGCCGCCAACCTCGAGGTCGGCGCCCGTATCGTCGTCCGCATCCGTGCCGACAAGGGCTCCACGCTTGCCCAGGTCGAGGCGACGGCGGCGAGGCGCGTCGCCGAGCACGAGCCGCCTGCGCAGGAGAACGCGCAGAGCACGCAGTCGTAGACACGCGAGCAGCGCCATGAACCGTGAGGCCTGGGCGCCCGGCAAAGCCGGGCGCCCAGGTCGTTCGGAAGTGAACAGGTGCCGAGCAGGTATTGGTATCGGCGATGCAGGCGATACCCCGTAATCGGCTCGCGCGGCTCGTCGACTCCCCGACGTTCACGGCAGTGATCGTCGGGGTGATCCTCCTCAACGCCCTCGTGCTCGCTGTAGGGACGTACGGAAGCATCGACGACCGCTTCGGGCCGTCCCTCCACCTGACCAACGACCTCTGCTTTGTCGTCTTCGTCGTCGAGCTCCTACTGCGCATCCTGTCGTACGGCCGACGGCCATGGAACTTCTTCCGCAGCGGCTGGAACGTGTTCGACTTCGTGGTGATCGGCTCGGTCTTCGTCCCGGGCGTTCGCGAGAACGCGACCCTACTGCGGATCGCAAGGCTGGCCCGCCTGATGCGCGTCGTGCGGCTGCTTCCCGATCTCCGCGTCCTCCTCCTCGGCGTCTGGCGCTCGGTGCCGCCGCTCCTCTCGGTCGCCGGCATCACGGCAGCGCTTCTCTTCGTCTACGGGATGATCGGCTGGCTGATGTTCGCCGACGCGCTGCCGAACGAGTGGGGAAACATCGGGCGCGCGATGCTGACGCTGTTCGTGATGCTCACGCTCGAGAACTTCCCGAACTACATGGACAAGGGAATGGACGTGCATCCCTGGTCGTGGGTCTACTTCGTCAGCTTCATCCTGATCGCTGCCTTCATCGTGCTGAACGTTCTGATCGGGATCGTGTTGAACTCGATGGAGGAGGCCCGCGAGACCGAGCGCCGCAAGACGGTGCGCGACCGGCATCCCGAGCGAGGCGGTCCGCTCGTCGATCTCGACGCGTCAGCGCCCGTGGTCGAGCGGATCGCGCTGCTCCGGTCCGCGCTGGACGAGCTCGAGGTGGAGCTTTCGGCCGGCCGCGTCGTCGATCAGCGTCCGGCGGGCGACGAGACTACGGGCCGTGAATTCGTGCAAACGTGAACGTCCTCGTCCTGCAACACATCGCCTGCGAGCCGCCCGGCGTCTTCGAGGATGTGCTGCGCGACCGGGGTGCCACGCTGCACCGAGTCGAGCTGGACGAGGGCGAGCCGCTGCCGCGGAGCCTCGACGGGATCGACGCGATCGTCGCGATGGGCGGCCCGATGAGCGTCAACGACGAGACGGAGCATCCCTGGCTCAGGGCCGAAAAGGCGCTGATCGCCGGGGCGGTGCGAAGCGGTGTCCCGTTCTGGGGGTCGTGCCTCGGCGTGCAGCTCCTCGCCTCGTCGCTCGGCGCCCAGGTTCGCCAGGGCCCGGCGCCCGAGGTAGGGGTGCTGCCCGTCTACGGGACGGCGGCGGCGACGCAGGATCCCGTCTTCTCGGGTCTCGCCTGGCCGCGCCCGACGCTGCAATGGCACCAGGACACGTTCGACCTGCCTGCCGGGGCCACGCTGCTCGCGACCTCGCCCGCGTATCCGCACCAGGCGTTCCGGGTGGGGCGCGTCGCCTACGGCGTC
>DAIOGR010000508.1:0-1705 GCA_036745155.1 Gaiella sp. | reverse complement strand
GCAGCCGCAATACCGGCCGCCGTCACCACCGCCAGCCCGGCCCGGACTGCGACCTCGACGTCGGGGACGGTGGCGCCCGCGAGCGCAAACGGCGCCAGCGCCACCGCGTCGATCAGACCGAGCATGACCAGCGAGAAGCAGAGGACGCGAACACCGGCCGGGCAGCCGGGGTACCGGCGCACGACGGCCACGCGCATGACGTCGTCGAACCGGCCGGGCAGGATCACGCCGATCAGGGCGGCGCCTCCGTTGCCGGCCGCGAGGGCCAGCGTGCTCGGCCGTTCCGTCTGCCGGAACAGGCGGCCCCAGCCGAGTGCCTTCAGCGCCTGGGCCAGCAGCAGGAGCAGCCCTGCCGCCACGAGCAGGACGGGCTCTCCGCCGGCGAGCGGCCAGGGGGTGCTCGCGAAGTGGCGAGCGGCGAGCACCGTAAGGGCGACCGTGACCAGCGTGTAGGCGAGCCCGAGCACGAGGCGGCCCCTCCGCGAGCGGCGCACACCCGCAAGCGCCGGCGGCATCGAGCGCAACCTCGTGATGGCACTGGTGGCCCGAAAGCGGCGTGGCGGGCTCGGGCTGTCGGCCAGGACGTCCGAACTGCTCGCAGGCGCGCAACCGTCGCGCCCAGCGTGCTCCTCGCCTCCGAACTCCGGGGCGCAGGCCCTAGTAATCAGACACCGAGCGACCGGCCCTGCTTCTCAGCCGCCCGCTTCTCGCTCCGGCGCTCCTTGAGCGTCTTCTGCGCCGGCTTCTTGCCCATCTTCTTCGGTTTCTGCGAGCCCTTCGCGGTCATCGTCCGACTCCTGACTGCCGCCTGCGCGGCGTGGCGTGCGTCCCCGGCTGCACTCAAACCCGTGTGGCAGTCGATGAGGAAGAGCTCAGAGCCTCGGCGGCGTCCGCGCCAGGTCGACGTGCCCGTCCATTGTGGCACAGATCGCCGTCGTTCAGCCTGCGCCCCTGGATCGGGAGGGCCGACCGATGACCGCCGCGTACGCGTCGAGGTAGGCATCGACCATGCGCTGAACGCCGAATCGGGCGACCGCCTGGGCGCGGATCCGGTCACGATCGAGCGTCGCCACCTGGCCGACGGCAGCCACGGCCGCTCCCACGTCGCCGACCAGGAAGCCGGTCTTTCCGTCCTCGATCAGCTCTCCCATGGAGCCGCGCCTGAACGCGATCACCGGCGTGCCGCACGCCATCGCCTCGACGACGCTGTACCCGAACGGCTCGTCGAACCCGATCAGGTGGAGCAGCGCATGCGCGCCCCCGAGCAGCTCCGACCGCTCCTGAGCGCTCACCGGCCCGAGGAACGACACCTGCTCGCCGTCCACCCGGGGGGCGACACGCTCGTCGAAGTACCGCTGGTCCTGCACGATGCCGGCGATCACGAGCGGCATCCCCGTGCGGGCGGCGACGTCGATCGCCTCGGCAGCTCCCTTGTCCGGATGAATCCTGCCGAAGAAGAGCAGGTAGCCCCCGGGCGACGCATGCAGCGCGAATGCGTCGGTGTCGATGCCGTGGTGGATCGTCGCCACGTACTCGAGGCTCGGATGCCGGTCGGCATCGCTGATCGCGACGTAGGCGGTGGTGGCGTCGTACCGCTGGTAGACGGGCAGGATGCGCTCCGACGAGAACCCGTGGATCGTGGTCAGGACGGGCGTGTCGACGAGCCCGCTGTAGCTCAGCGGGAGGAAGTCGAAGCTGTTGTGGA
>DAIOGR010000507.1:0-1706 GCA_036745155.1 Gaiella sp. | reverse complement strand
GGTGAAGGCGATCTTCTTCAACATCTTCGGCGGCATCACCCGCTGCGACGAGGTCGCAAAGGGCGTGCTGCAGGCGCTCGCCCAGATGGGGATCGAGCTGCCGATCGTCGTTCGCCTTGACGGCACGAACGCCGAGGAGGGGCGTCAGATCCTCGCGGAGGCAGCGCCTCCGAACCTGCACGTCGAGCCGACGATGCTCGAGGCGGCGCGCAAGGCCGTGGAGCTGGCCGCATGAGCGACGTCTGGAGCGACCGGTCGGAGCTCTACCGCACGAGCGACGCCCACCGCGAGGGGCCGGACCTCGATCTGCTCGTCGAGTGGTCCTCCGGAGCGCGCACCGCGCTCGACGTCGCAACCGGGGGCGGGCACGTGGCGCGCCGCCTGCGCGAGGTGGGGCTCGACGTCGTCAGCTGCGACCCGGCGCCGGGCATGGGCCCCGACGTGATCTGCCGGGCCGAGCACCTGCCCTTCGGCGACGCCAGCTTCGACGTGGTCGCCACCCGTGTCGCCGCGCACCATTACGGCGATGTGGCCAAGGCTGTCGAGGAGATGGCGCGCGTGACGGCCGACCGTGTCCTCATCGTCGACAACGTCTTCATGGGCGACGACGTCGAGGAGGCGGAGCGGCTGCGCGACCCCTCGCACGTTCGCAACTACTCGAACGGCGAGTGGAGCGCCCTCGTCGAGTCCGCCGGCCTCCTCATCGAGGAGGTCCGCTTCTTCGACAAGCCGATCGCGCTGCAACCGTGGCTCGACCGCTGCGGCTGTGTGGGGGAGGCGGCGCGGCGGGTGCGCGAACTGCTCCAGCACCGCACGAACGGCGACTTCGTCACGCTCGACCGCATTGCGATCCTCGCGGTGAGCCGCTGATGGCGATCATCGTGGGGAACGAGACTCGCCTCGTCGTGCAGGGGCTGACAGGCTCGGAGGGCCGCTTCCATGGTCTGCGCAACCGCGCCTACGGCACGAATCTCGTCGCCGGCGTCACGCCCGGCAAGGGCGGCCAGGACGTCGACGGCGTCCCGGTCTACGACACCGTGGCTGCCGCGGTGGCAGAGCAGGATGCCAACACGGCCATGATCTTCGTGCCGGCGCCGTTCGCCTCCGACGCGGTCTACGAGGCGGTCGACGCCGGCATCGGCACAATCATCTGCATCACCGAGGGCGTCCCGGCCCACGAGATGCTGCGGATCCATTCCTACATCGGCCCGCGCGGGGTGACGCTGATCGGCCCCAACTGCCCCGGCGCGCTCTCGCCGGGCAAGGCGAACGTCGGGATCATCCCTGCCGAGATCTTCCGCGAGGGCTCGGTCGGCCTCGTCTCCCGGTCGGGCACCCTGACCTATCAGATCGGCCACGAGCTCACCCAGCTCGGCCTCGGCAACTCCACGATCGTCGGGATCGGGGGCGACCCGGTCGTGGGCTCGTCCTTCATCGACGTGCTGCAGCGCTTCCAGGACGACCCGGAGACCGAGTACGTGGTCATGGTGGGCGAGATCGGCGGTGACGAGGAGGAGAAGGCAGCTGCCTTCATCGAAGCCGAAGTGACGAAGCCGGTGATCGCGTACATCGCAGGCTTCACGGCCCCGCCGGGCAAGACGATGGGTCATGCCGGGGCGATCATCTCGGGCTCAGCGGGCACCGCACAGGCCAAGAAGGACGCCCTCGAGGCGAAGGGCATCAGCGTCGGGACGACCCCGACCGAG
>DAIOGR010000506.1:0-1707 GCA_036745155.1 Gaiella sp. | reverse complement strand
GCCAGCAGCGCCGACGGCTTCCCCACGCGCCCCAGAGCGGCCACGTCACGCCCCGAAGGAGGCGAACCCGTGGCATCAATCATCCAGGCGCCGCGGGCCGGCCGGAGCGCGTCACGTGCAGGTAGACTGGGCGGGCTTCCTGCCTCGCTTCGCGACACCCATTCCCAGGTGCGCTTGCCGGTGAGGCCGCCTAAGACCGAAGGAAGGAGAACAGGGAACCCGTGATCGACTACGAGATCCTGCTCATGCTGGACCCCGACCTCGCCGAGGACAAGCAGGCGGAGGTCGTCGCGCGCGTGCGCGACCTGATCGAGAAGGGTGGCGGCACGTTCGAGCGCCACGACGTCTGGGGCAAGCGCAAGCTGGCCTACGAGATCGACAAGAAGGGCGACGGCAACTACCACCTGCTGCTCTTCAAGGCTGCGCCCGAGACCCTGGACGAGATCTCGCGCGTGCTCAAGATCGACGATTCGGTGATGCGTCATCTCGCGACACGTCGCCCCGAGGGAGGTCTCTCCGAGCCACTTCCGGTCGGCGCTCCCGTCAGCGACCATGTCGACGACGACGATCTCGCTGCGGAGGAGGACGAGTAATGGCTGCCAACATCAATCGTGTCGTTCTGGTCGGGAACCTGACGCGCGACCCGGAGATGAAGCACCTGCCGTCGGGCACGGCGCTGTGCTCGCTGCGGATCGCGGTGAACACCCGGCGCAAGGACGAGTCGGGGCAGTGGACGGACAAGCCCAACTACTTCGACGTCTCCGTCTGGGGCAACCAGGGCGAGAGCTGCGCGCAGTACCTCGCCAAGGGCCGTCCGGTGGCGATCGACGGGCGCCTGGAATGGCGCGAGTGGGAGGCGACCGACGGCTCGGGCAAGCGCCAGGCCGTCGAGATCGTGGCCGACAACGTCCAGTTCCTCGGTAGTCGCGGCGACGGCGCCGAGGGTGGCGGCTCGTACGTTCCCGCCGGGAGCGCGCAGCCGAGCAACGCCGACTTCCCGCCCTCCGCATCCGACGACGACATCCCGTTCTAAGCCTCTAGGAGATCGAGACACATGGCTCAGAAGGCACCGGCGCGCAAGCGCCCCAGCTCCAGCTCCGCCCCCGGGCGGCGCAAGAGCTGCCACTTCTGCAAGGACAAGATCACGGAAGTGGACTACAAGAACGTCGCCCAGCTCCGGCGCTACATCTCGGAGAAGGGCAAGATCCGCAACCGCCGCATCACGGGTGCGTGCCGCCGCCACCAGCGGCAGGTCGCCGTCGCGGTGAAGCGGGCCCGCGAGATGGCGCTCCTGCCCTACGTCGCGAGCTAGGACGATGGAGATCATCCTGCTCAAGGACGTGGAGAAGGTCGGCCTGCGCGGCGAGGTCGTGAACGTGGCGCGCGGCTACGCGCGTAACTTCCTGCTGCCGCGCAAGCTCGCAGAGGTGGCGACGCCCGGCCGGGTCGCCGAGATGAAGCGCATCGACGCCGAGCGCGCACGGCATGAGGCCAGGACCAGCGAGCAGGCTGCCGAGGTGGCCGCCACGCTCGGCAAGACCGTCCTCCGCTTCGACGTCAAGGCCGGCCCGACGGGATCCCTGTTCGGCTCGGTCACCTCGACCGACATCGCCGACGAGATCTGGCGGACGCGCAAGATCCGCGTCGACCGGCGCAAGATCAGCGTCGAGACGATCAAGCGCATCGGGCGCTACGCGATCACCGTCG
>DAIOGR010000505.1:0-1711 GCA_036745155.1 Gaiella sp. | reverse complement strand
CAGGGACCTCCGCCTTATCAGAGCGGCGCTCTAACCAACTGAGCTAATCGCCCGCAGGGAGCGGAGAGTGTACCGAACGCGCTGCTGCCTCCAGCCCCTCGAGCAGCTCCACCAGCTCTTCCAGGCGGGTCTCGTCGCCGAACATGATCTCCAACCGGCCGGTGGCGACCCTGGCCCGGAGGCCGGTCACCCGCTCGGCGGCCTCGCGCGCGCGAGTGGCCAGCGCCGGATCCACGGTCGTGCTCGTGCGCCGTCGCCGGGCGCCACCGTCGCGGGCGGCTTTCTCGGCGGCGCGGACGGTCATCCCGTCGCGGGCGATGCGCCGGGCGAGCCGGCGTCGGGCGTCGTCGTCCGGCAGCGCCAGCACCGCGCGGGCATGCCCCTCCGTCAGCTCCCCTCGTGCGAGCATCCACAGGACGTCCTCCGGCAGCTCGAGCAGCCGCAACCGGTTCGAGACCGAAGGCTTGGAGCGGCCGACGCGGCCGGCGACGTCACCGAGCGTGAGCTCGAACTCGTCGATCAGGGCGGCGTAGGCACGTGCCTCCTCCACGGGGGAGAGATCCTCGCGCGCGACGTTCTCGACCAGGCCGAGCAGCAGCGTCTCGCGGTCGTCGGCCTCACGGATCAGCGCCGGGATCGTCGGTATGCCGGCCTCCCGCGCCGCACGCCAGCGGCGCTCTCCGGCGATCAGCTCGTACCCGCCTTCCGGACGGGAGCGCACGACGACCGGCTGCAGGACGCCCTGGTGACGGATCGACTCGGCCAGCCCCGAGGTCGCCTCGGGCTCGAAGCGCCGGCGCGGCTGGCGCGGGTTGGCATGCACGGACTCGACGGGCAGATGCTGGAGCTCGGCCACGCCGGCTCCGCCGATCAGCACCTCGAGGCCGCGGCCCAGGCCGCGGCGGGGTGCCTCAGGAACGTTCGACAAGCTCCATCGCCACCTTCCAGTAGGCCTGCGCGCCGGACGAGCGGCGGTCGTAGGCGATCGCAGGGAGCCCGTGGCTCGGCGCCTCGGCGAGGCGGACGGAGCGAGGCACGGACGTGGTGAAGACGAGGTCCCCGAAGTGCCGGCGCAGCTCCTGCTCGACCTCTGCCGCAAGCCGGGTGCGGCCGTCGACCATCGTCACCAGGATGCCGGCCACCGCCAGGCGGGGGTTGAGCCGGGCCTTGACGAGGTTGATCGAGCCGAGCAGCTGCGAGAGCCCCTCCAGCGCGTAGTACTCCGCCTGCACCGGCACGATGACGCGGTCCGCGGCGGCCAGCGCGTTCACGGTGAGCGTCCCGAACGCGGGCGGACAGTCGAGGAACACGAAGGCGTAGCGATCGGTGGCGGCGCCGGCGAGGGCGTCTGCCAGGTAGCGCTCGCCACCCTCGAGCGCGGAGAGCTGCACGGCTGCGGCGGCCAGGTCGGGCTTGGCGGGGACGAGATCGAGATTGGGAAACGCGGTCGGCCGGGCGAGCTCGTGCAGCGGCACGCCGTCGAGCAGGTCGTGGGTGGAGACGCCGTTGGCGCGCTGGCCGAGGCCCGACGTGGCGTTGGCCTGCGGGTCGAGGTCGACGAGCAGGCAGCGCTCTCCCGCCTCCGCCAGGCAGGCGGCGAGGTTGACGGCAGTCGTCGTCTTGCCGACGCCGCCCTTCTGGTTCGCGAGCGCATAGATGCGGGCGGGCACCCATCCAGGCTAACCGTGGCGGCGGACGCACAGCCGTGCCG
>DAIOGR010000504.1:0-1714 GCA_036745155.1 Gaiella sp. | reverse complement strand
CACTAGTCGATGCCGAGGTAGGCCTTCTGCACCTTCGGGTCGGACTTCAGCTCCTGTGCCGGCCCTGCCAGGGTGATCAGGCCCGTCTCCATCACGTAGCCGCGATGGGCGGCGTCGAGGGCCATCAATGCGTTTTGCTCCACGAGCAGGACGGGCGTTCCCTGGTCGTTGATCTCCCGCACGATCTCGAAGATCTTCTCGACGAAGATGGGCGCGAGGCCCATCGACGGCTCGTCAAGCAGCAGGAGCTTCGGGCGGGCCATCAGCGCGCGTCCGATCGCGCACATCTGCTGCTCGCCGCCGGACAGTGTCCCGGCCTTCTGGGAGCGCCGCTCGTGCAGCCGCGGGAAGAGCTCGAACACGCGATCCATGTCGTCCTTGAAGTTCTCGCGGTCGGTGCGCTGGAACGCGCCCATCTCGAGGTTCTCCGTGACGGACATGCGCGGGAACAGGCGCCGTCCCTCCGGGCTCTGGGCGATCCCCCCGGCGACGATCGTGTGCGGCGACGCCGAGGTGATGTCGCGGCCCTGAAACGTGATCGACCCCTGCCGCGGCCGGTTGAGCCCGTTGATCGCCCGCAGCGTGGTCGACTTGCCGGCGCCGTTCGCACCGATCAGCGTCACGATCTCGCCGGCGCCGACGCGCAGCGAGATCCCCTTGAGCGCGTGGATGGCGCCGTAGTAGACGTGGACGTCCTCCACCTGGAGGATGTCACCGGTCGTCGCCTGCTCGCTCATGCGGCAGCGCCTTTGCCGAGGTAGGCCTCGATCACGCGCTCGTTCGACTGGATCTCGGCCGGCGTGCCCTCGGCGATCTTGGCGCCGTACTCGAGGACGGTGATCCGCTCGGACACCCCCATCACGACCTTCATGTCGTGCTCGATCAGCAGAACCGTCAGTGCCTTCTCGTCCCGGGCCCTGCGGACGAAGGCGGTGAAGTCGGCGGTCTCCTGCGGGTTCATGCCGGCGGTCGGCTCGTCGAGCAGCAGCAGCTTGGGGTCCGTCGCCAGGGCACGTGCCACCTCGAGCCGGCGCTGATCACCGTACGGGAGGTTGCCGGCCCGCTCCTGATGGCGGCGTGGGAGCCCGCAGTAGACGAGCAGCTCGCGGGCGCGCTCGCGCGCCTCCTCCTCCTCCCGCCTCACCCGGCCGGTGCGCAGGATCGAGCCGATGATGCCGCTGTGCAGCCGGCAATGCATGCCGACCAGCACGTTCTCCACGGCGGTCATCTGGGCGAACAGCCTGATGTTCTGGAATGTCCGGCCGATGCCGAGCGCCGTGATCGCGTGGGGCGGCAGGTCGACGACCTCGACGCCGTCGAACAGGATCGACCCCGACGTCGGCCTGTACACACCGGTCATCTGGTTGAAGAACGTCGTCTTGCCGGCGCCGTTCGGCCCGATCAGCGCCACGATGGAGCCGCGCTCGATCGTGAAGTCGATGTCGTCCGTCGCGACGAGGCCGCCGAACTCCTTGCGCAGTGTCTTCACCTCGACGAGGTTGTCGGCTGTGGCCATCAGTCGTCGCTCGGGTTGCTGTCGGTAAGGGTTCCCTCGGTCTGCACGTCGTAGAACGGCGTGTCGTGCACGCCCTCCTCGATCTCGATCTTGTGCCGCCGCTCGGGGATCAGCCCCGCTGGGCGGAAGAGCATCATCAGGACGATGATCACGCCGTAGATCCCGAACTGGTACTTCGTCGGGTCGAAGTCGAGCCCG
>DAIOGR010000503.1:0-1721 GCA_036745155.1 Gaiella sp. | reverse complement strand
CCGGACAAGAACCGCTGGTGGGAGATCGTCGAGCGCTACGGCGTCACCATCCTCTACACGGCGCCGACCGCGATCCGCGCGCACATGAAGTGGGGGCACGAGTACGCCGACCGTCACAACCTGCGCTCGCTGCGGCTGCTCGGCTCGGTGGGCGAGCCGATCAACCCCGAGGCCTGGATCTGGTACCACGAGCACATCGGCGAGGAGCGCTGCCCCATCGTCGACACCTGGTGGCAGACCGAGACGGGGATGATCCTGATCACCCCGCTACCGGGCGTGACGACGACGAAGCCGGGCTCGGCCACGAAGCCGTTCCCGGGTGTGCTGGCCTCCGTGCGCAACGAGCAGGGCGAGAAGGTCGAGCAGGGCGGCGGCTACCTCGTGCTGGAGCGGCCGTGGCCCGCCATGACGCGCGGCATCTACGGCGACGACGCGCGCTTCCGCTCCACCTACTGGGAGCGCTTCCCCGGTCTCTACTTCGCCGGCGACGGCGCCCGCATCGACGAGGACGGTGACTTCTGGCTGCTCGGCCGCGTCGACGACGTGATGAACGTGTCCGGGCACCGCATCTCCACGATCGAGGTCGAATCCGCCCTTGTCGACCATCCGCGGGTCGCGGAAGCCGCCGTGTGCGGCCGCTCCGACCAGACGACCGGGCAGGCGATCGTCGCCTACGTGACGCTGAAGGGCGGTGACCCGGGCTCGGTGGAGATGCTCGAGGAGCTCCGCAACCACGTCGCGCACCGCATCGGGGCGATCGCGAAGCCCGCCAACATCGTCTTCACACCGGAGCTCCCGAAGACGCGCTCGGGCAAGATCATGCGCCGTCTGCTTCGTGACGTGGCCGAGAACCGGCCGCTCGGCGACACCACCACCCTCGCCGACCCCGCGGTCGTGAACGAGCTCGCCGAACGCGCCGCCGAGAAGTCCGCCGAGGACTGAGCGAGAGGACCGGCCCGCTGAGCATCGTCGTCGCACGAGAGGCACCCGACTCGCCGGACGCGACAGCGCTCGTGACGGAGCTGGAGAGCCATCTCGCGCAGCGCTACCCGGCCGAGAGCCGCCACGGCTACTCCGTCGCCAGGCTGCTCGAGGAGCAGGTGGCGTTCTTCGTCGCACGGGTCGACGGCGCTCCGGCCGCCTGTGGCGGCGTCCAGCTCGTCGGTACCGAGTACGGCGAGGTCAAGCGGATGTGGGTACGCCCGCAGTTCCGGCGGCTCGGACTCGGCCGTGCCGTGCTCGAGCGCCTTGCCGAGCACGCGCTCAGCCACGGGCTGAACGTGCTGCGCCTCGAGACCGGCGTCGACCAGACGGCTGCGATCGCGCTGTACGAGGGCTTCGGGTTCCGTCGGATCCCCCCCTTCCCGCCGTACCGCGACGATCCTCTCAGCCTCTGCTTCGAGGCGCTGCTGCGCTGAGTGCCGGCCGGTGCCGCTCGGGCAGCGGCAGCCAGCCTTCGCTCACGCGGGCGAGAGCAGCCGCTCGAACCGCTCGGCGTCGTCGAACGGCCCGATCACGGCCAGGTAGAGCTGCTTGCCGAGCACGTCCTGTGCCACCCGCTGCACGTCCTCTTCCGTGACGGCGTCGAGCCCTGCGAGCACGTCCTCGGGCTCCTCCGCCGCCCCCTGCAGCACCTCGCGGCGCAGCCCGAACATGATCGTCCCGTGCGGGCTCTCGAGCCCGAGCACGAAGCGCCCCTTGGCGAAGGCGCGGGCCTTCTC
>DAIOGR010000502.1:0-1723 GCA_036745155.1 Gaiella sp. | reverse complement strand
GTGGACGTCTCGCTGTACGAGACGGCGCTCGGCTACATCGGCTACCACCTGGCCGGCTACCTGGCGGACGGCACGGTCCCGCACGGCCAGGGAACACGGTTCCCCATGGTGGCCCCCTACCAGGTGTTCCCGACCCGTGACGGAGAGCTGATGATCGCGGGCGGCAACGACCGCCTGTTCGCCGCCATCTGCGACGTCCTCGGCCTGCCCGAGCTCGTCGACGACCCGCGCTTCGCGACCAACCCCGAGCGGGTGCGCAATCGCGACGTGCTGTGCGAGCTGCTCCAGGTGCCGCTCGGGCACCAGGACACCGCTCACTGGCACGAGCGGCTGACGGCCGCCGGCGTCCCTGCGGCTCCCGTCGCCGACGTGGCGGATGTCGTGCAGGCGCCGCAGACCGAGGCGCTCGCGTTCCTGCAGCCGCTCGACCACCCGACCATTCACGACCTGCGGCTTCCCGCTGTGCCGATCTCCTTCGACCGTGTGCGTGTGACGCATCGCAGCGCGCCCCCGTCGGTGGGGCAGCACACGTCGACGATCCTGCGTGAGGCCGGCTACGACGACGACGAGATCGCGGCTCTGGCCGCGGAAGGAGTGATCCGAACATGAGTCATGTGTCCGCTTCGTTCAGCGCCACCATTCGCGTGAGACTGTCCGATGCCCCGGGGTCGTTCGCCCGTCTCGCCGAGGCGATCGGCGATGCCGGCGGCTCGCTGGGGGCGATCGACCTCGTGCGTGTCGAGAAGGGCACCAAGGTGCGCGACGTGACGGTCGACGCCTCCGACACGGACCATCTCGAGCGCATCGTCCAGAGCGTCAAGGCGATCGAGGGAGTCGAGGTCGAGCGGGTCTCCGACCGCACGTTCCTGATGCACCTGGGCGGCAAGATCGAGATGCGCTCCAAGGTGCCCGTCAAGACCCGGGACGACCTCTCGATGGCGTACACGCCGGGCGTGGCCCGGATCTGCCAGGCGATCGCGGGGGAGCGCGATCTCGCCTGGAACCTGACGATCAAGCAGAACACGGTTGCCGTCGTCTCCGACGGCACCGCGGTGCTCGGGCTCGGCGACATCGGGCCCGAGGCCGCCATGCCGGTGATGGAGGGCAAGGCGCTCCTGTTCAAGGAGTTCGGCGGCGTGGACTCGTGGCCGATCTGCCTGGACACGAAGGACACGGACGAGATCGTCGCGATCGTGAAGGCGATCGCCCCCGGCTTCGGCGGCATCAACCTCGAGGACATCTCGGCTCCGCGCTGCTTCGAGATCGAGCAGCGGCTGCGCGCCGAGCTCGACATCCCCGTCTTCCACGACGACCAGCACGGCACCGCCATCGTCGTGCTCGCCGCCCTGATCAACGCGCTCAAGGTGGTGGGGAAGCGCATCGAGGACATCAAGGTCGTGATGACCGGCGTCGGCGCCGCCGGCGTCGCGGTGACCGACATCCTGCTCAACGCGGGCGTCCGCACCGTGATCGGATGCGATCACGGCGGCGCCATCTACGACGGCCGCGAGGGCCTCAACCCCGTCAAGCAGGCGTACGCCGAGCGCACGAACCCGGAACGGCTGCAGGGACAGGCGGACGACCTCCTCGCCGGCGCCGACGTCTTCATCGGCCTCTCGATGCCGGGCGCTGTGTCACGGGCCGGGATCGAGCGGATGACGGACGACGCGATCGTCTTCGCGATGGCGAACCCGACGCCCGAGATCGCGCCGGAGGACCTGCC
>DAIOGR010000501.1:0-1728 GCA_036745155.1 Gaiella sp. | reverse complement strand
GCTCGACGTGCCCGGCAAGTTCAACCGGGTCTCCATGCTCGCGCGCGACCAGCTCTCAGCCCTCTTCGCCGAGCTCGACCGCGACGACGCGGTCAGGTTCGTCGTGCTCACCGGCGCAGGAGGGCAGTTCACCGCGGGCGGGGACATCGCCGGCTTCCTCACGAAGTCGCCGTGGGTGATCTCGCAGCTGGCGAGGAACGTCGCCGCACCCGAGCGCTGCTCCAAGCCGGTGATCGGGCAGCTGCAGGGCTACGTGTTCGGCGTCGGGCTGGAGCTCGCACTCGCCTGTGACTTCCGCATCGCCGCCGACGACGTGCAGCTGGCGCTGCCCGAGGCAACAATCGGGATGATCCCCGGATCAGGCGGCACGCAGCGGCTGGCCCGGCTGATCGGGCTGGGGCGCGCCAAGGACATGGTCCTGCGCGGGCGCCGGGTTGCCGCGGACGAGGCGCTCGCCGTGGGTCTCGTCACGAGCGTCGTCCCCGTCGAGGATCTGGACGGCGCCGTCGCCGACCTGATCGGCGAGCTCTCCCGCCATTCGCCGCTGGCCCTGGCGATGGCGAAGCGCGTGCTCAACACCGCCTACGACGGGCCGCTTCATCTCGGGCTGGAGCTCGAGGGCCTCGCCTACGGCCTGCTGCAGCAGACGCACGACTTTCGCGAGGGCGTGCAGGCGTTCGTCGAGAAGCGGAAGCCGGAGTTCGACGGCACGTGACGTTCACGCGTCGGGGAAGGGACGCACGGCGCATTCGGGTGCGCCCATCCTCGTGGCGAGCGCCTCTGCGCTGACGAGTGTCGGCTTGGCGCGCTCCACCGTGATCACGTAGGCCTCGGGCTGACCGACCGCATAGAGCTTGGCACCGGCTGCGAGCTCACCGTAGTAGAACGCGAAGTACTTCGCGAGCGATCGCACCTGCTCGCGCTCGTGCGGCGTCGTCCCCTGCAGGCGTCCGACGCTCTTCGCCAGTCGCAGGCCGATCTTCGCTGTGGGCGGGATCACGGCGAACCCCTTGTCGCCTGGGAGACCGAGCGCCTCGATGTCGGCGCGCGCCTCGTTGCACAGTTGCCCGAGCTGCTCCGCGAGCGCCGAGCGCTTCGGCTCGTCGGAGCCTCCGCAGCCACCCGCGAGGACGGCCAGGCAGAGGGTCGCTGCGATCGCGGCTGGCCGGCGCACGAAGGGCAGGTTACCGGCGCTCCCAGGCCAACCCGGCTGCGAGCACGACCTCGTCGCTCGGCGCGATCAGCTGCATGTTCCCGCAGGCGAGCCCGGCCCAGCCGATCAGGTTGACCCAGCGCAGGAAGGACGACAGCGGCAGCCGCACCTCGAGCTCGTCGGCGTCCTCGGGTGGGAGCTCGACGGCGTAGCACGGGCTGACGTAGAGGTCGACGTCGGGCTCGTACGCCCGCCACGCCTCCATCGCCGCATAGGCCCGGCGGACGTCGCCCGCAGCGACGCGCTGCGCCGCTTCCAGCTTGGGGCGGATCGTGTCCGCGTACTCGTCGGCGCGGGCCGGGAACGTCCCGCGGTGTGACCGCGCGGCCTCGTGCAGGAACAGCGGCCAGATGTCCGCGTCCGCGCCGGGAATGGACGACTCGACCACACGCGCACCGAGTCGCTCCAGGTCGGCCACCCATGCCTCTGCGGCGTCGCTCGCCTCCGTCTCCCGGCCGTCTGCCAGGTCGGGCGCCTGGCGGAGCAAGCCGATCGTGAGCCCGCCGAGCAGCGGC
>DAIOGR010000500.1:0-1728 GCA_036745155.1 Gaiella sp. | reverse complement strand
CCGGCACGATCATGCGCGAGCAGGGGATCGCCTCCGGCGGCCTGCAGGTGTTCGCGAGCACCGACGTGAGCGGGATGGACGTCGAGGGCAGGCGCATCCGCCGCGTCCACACCTCACGCGGCACGATCGAGGCGGAGACTGTGGTGATCGCCTGCGGCGTGTGGAGCCCGCTGCTCGCACGCATGGCCGGAGCCCACATCCCGCTGACCCCTGCCGTCCACCAGATGATCGACGTCGGCCCGGTGCCGCGCTTCGAGCAGTCCACGAAGGCGATCGAGTTCCCGATCGTCCGGGACATGGACGTGTTCATGTACGAGCGCCAGGACGGCGTCGGCCTCGAGATCGGCTCCTACGCGCACCGCTCGATCCTGCACGACCCCGAGGAGATCCCCTCGATCGAGGAGGCTGCGCTCTCGCCCACGGAGTTCCCGTTCACGCAGGCCGACTTCGGCCCCCAGATGGAGCACGCGCTCGAGCTGATGCCGGAGATCGTCGGGAACGAGTCCGTCGGCGTGAAGTACGCGATCAACGGGCTCATCGCGCTCACCCCCGACGGCATGCCGATCCTCGGGGAGACGCCCGAGGTGCGGGGGCTCTGGTCGGCGGCCGCCGTCTGGGTCAAGGAGGGCCCCGCGGTCGGCACCTCCGTGGCCGAGTGGATGGTGCACGGCGAGTCGCACATCGACCTGCACTCGTCGGACATCAGCCGCTTCCACGACCACCAGAAGACCCGCGCCCACGTGAAGGCCCGCGCCTTCGAGGCCTTCCCGAAGACGTACGGCATCGTGCACCCGGCGGAGCAGTGGTCGAGCGAGCGCGGCATCCGCCGCTCTCCCATGTACGAGCGGGAGCAGGAGCTCCGGGCCGCCTTCTACGAGGCGGTCGGCTGGGAGCGGCCCCAGTGGTACGAGGCGAACGCGCCGCTCCTCGAGCGCTACGGCATCGAAGGTCGCGCGGCGGAATGGGACGCCCGCTGGTGGTCACCGATCATCAACGCCGAGCACCTCGCCATGCGCGAGCACGCGGGCATCTTCGACCTGTCGGCGTTCGCGATCTTCGACGTGCAGGGGCCGGGAGCGCTCGACGCCCTGCAGCACGCCGTGCTCGCCCAGATGGACGTCCCCGTCGGCCGCGTCGTGTACACACCGGTGCTCGGGCCGGGCGGCGGCTTCAGGTCCGACCTGACGATCATGCGCCTGGGCGACCAGGAGTTCCGCATCGTCACCGGCGGTGCGCACGGCATGGCCGACCGCAAGCTGTTCTCCGACCTCCTGCCGGCAGACGGCTCGGCCACGCTCGTCGACGTCACGACCGCCTGGACGACGATCGGCCTCTGGGGGCCGCGCGCCCGGGACATCCTCTCGAGCGCCACCTCCGACGACGTCTCGCACGAGGGCTTCCCGTTCGGCACCTGCCGGACGATCGAGATCGGCTCGCAGCTCGCGCTCGCGTCACGCATCTCCTACGTCGGCGACCTCGGCTGGGAGCTCTACGTGCCGATGGAGCAGGGCGCCCGGCTGTGGGACGTGCTCTTCGAGGCGGGCGTGCCGCACAGCCTGACGGCGTGCGGGATCGGCGTCTACGGCACCACCGGCCGCCTGGAGAAGTGCTACCGGGCCTACGGGGCCGAGCTGGAGTCCGAGTACACGGTCGTGGAGGCGGGCATGCAGCGACCGAAGGTGAAGGAGCAGGACTTCGTCGGCAAGGAGGCGCACCTGCGCCACCGCG
>DAIOGR010000499.1:0-1729 GCA_036745155.1 Gaiella sp. | reverse complement strand
CCGACGATGACGAGGCCGAGCAGCTCGCCGTAGGTCGTCTCGTGGATCGACTTCACCCACCCGGTCGTGTCGCCCGACATCACCGCTCGGGCGTTCGCCACCCACGGGAACACCCCGACGGAGACGTTCGCCTCACCGTACTGCTCCTTCGCCTCGGTCTCGGTGAGCCCGACTCCGGCTATCTCCGGGTCGGTGTAGATCGGCCGCGGCACCGCCGGATCGCCGAGCCTCGCCTCGTGCCCCATGGCGTTCTCCGCCGCGATCTCGCCTTCGCGGAAGGCGGTGTGGGCCAGCTGCCACCGTCCGGCCACGTCGCCGGCGGCGTACACGTTCGCGACCGCCGTCCGCATCTGGTCGTCCGTCGCGATGCCCTGGCGCGGGTCGGTGGGGACGCCGATCTCGTCCAGCCCGAGCCCCTGCACGAGTGGCGCACGACCGACGGAGACGAGCATCAGGTCGGCCTCGACGGTCTCGCCGTCACCGAAGTGGACGACGAGGTGGGAGCCGTGATCGTCCACCTGCGTGCACTGCCGGTCGAGCTGCACGGCGATGCTCCGCCGCTTGAACGCCTTGGCCAGCTCCTTCGCTGCGTCGGCGTCCTCCTGGGGGATCAGGGTCGGCAGCATCTCCACGATCGTCACCTCGCTGCCGAAGCGGTTGAAGATGGAGGCGAACTCGCAGCCGATGATGCCGCCGCCGAGCACGACGAGCCGGCGCGGAACCTCGGTCTGGGCGAGCAGGCCGGTCGAGTCGACGCACCGGGGGCTGTCGAGGCCGGGGATCGGCGGTCGCAGCGGGTACGAGCCGGTCGCGACGATCGCGCTCTTGAAGACGACGTCCTCGCCTCCCTCGACGGCGATCGAGTTGGTGCTGACGAAGCGGCCGGTGCCTTTGACCCAGTCGACGCCGTTTGCCTTCAGCAACGCGGCGACGCCGCCCGTCATCTGCTTGACGACCCCGTCCTTCCAGGCGGCCGCCTGCGTGAAGTCGAGCTGGGGCTCGCTGACGCCCACGCCGAGCTTCGCGAAGGTCTCGCGCGCGTCGTGCAAGGCGTGCGCCGTCTGCACCCACGCCTTCGTGGGGATGCACCCGACACGCAGGCACGTACCCCCCAGCTCGGGCTCCCGCTCGATGCAGACGACCTTGCCGCCGAGCTGGGCCGCGCGAATCGCGGCCGTGTAGCCCGCCGGGCCGCCCCCGAGCACGGCAACGTCACAGTCCATCGCTGGCCAACCTTTCCGTCGTGTTCTCTCCGAAACGCCTGTAGGCCCGTGCAGCGATGGTAGTCACGCGAGCGACGCCACCATCGTCAGGGAGTCGTCCCTCTCCTCCACCCGCGCGAACCCGTGCCGCTCGTACAGCGCGATCGCGGCGCCGTTGAGCCGGTCGACGCTCAGGCTCAACGCGCCGAAGCCGCCGGCACGGGCGCGCTCGAGCAGCGTCTCGAGCAGGGCGCTCCCCACCCCTTTGCCGCGGGCGCTCGGGACGACGGCGACCGCGAGCTCGGGCGTCTGCTCGTTCACGAAGCCGTAGCCCGGGTGCGCGCTCGGGAAGAGCCGGTACCAGGCGGCGCCGACGGGAAAGCCGTCGACGATCGCGATCACAGCGGTGTCGCCTTCTCTCCCCCACGCCTTCACGTACAGCTGCACCGGCCCCGGGCCCGCGTCCGGCTTGCGCTCCTTCCAGTAGTACGCGTGGTGCAGCATGTCGCGCAGGAAGCGGACGTCCT
>DAIOGR010000498.1:0-1732 GCA_036745155.1 Gaiella sp. | reverse complement strand
ATCGCCTCGCGGCGGCGCTCGAGCTGGCGCACCAGCTTGGGGTGCACGGTGAAGCCCTCGGGCACGCGCAGCAGCGCCTCGTTGAGCTCGATCAGGCGCGCGGCGGGCACGCCGGTCGTGACGTCGGGGCTCGGCGTGCGGTCGAGCACGTACGTGCCGGTCGACTGGCTCGTGGGCTCCTTGTGCGCGATCGCCTCCTTGAGCTGGGTGTGGCCGTCGGCGAGGCGCTGCCAGATCTCCGCCGCCTGCTCTTCGGCCTCCTGCTGCGTGATCACGCCCTGCTCGACCAGGCGCTGCACGTAGAGCTCGCGCACGGTCGGGTGGTCCTTGATCGTCGCGGACATCTCGGGCTGGGTGTAGGCGGGCTCGTCGGCCTCGTTGTGGCCGAAGCGGCGGTAGCCGATCAGGTCGATCAGGACGTCGTGGCCGAACTCCTGGCGGAACGCGAACGCGAGCCGCACGGCGGCGATGCACGCGTCGACGTCGTCGGCGTTGACGTGGATGATCGGGACGTCGAAGCCCTTCGCGAGGTCCGAGGCCCAGCGCGTCGAGCGGGCGTCGTCGGGGTCGGTCGTGAAGCCGACCTGGTTGTTCATGATCAGGTGCAGCGTGCCGCCGATGCGGTAGCCGTCGAGCGCCTGGAGGTTGAACGTCTCGGCGACGACGCCCTGGCCGGGGAACGCGGCGTCGCCGTGGATCACGACCGGGAAGGCGGCGTTCGTGTCCTGCTGCGGGCGCGGCCCCTTGCGGTTCGTCTGCGCCGCGCGCGTGGCGCCCTCGACGACCGGCGAGACGTACTCGAGGTGGCTCGGGTTGGACTCGAGCCGCACGATCACGGTGCTGCCGTCCGCGAGCGGGTAGGTGCCGTGCGCGCCGTGGTGGTACTTGACGTCGCCGGTGCCGCCCTGCGGGATCGTCGTGATCGGCTGGAGCGTCGAGACGCCCTCGAACTCGGCGAACAGCGTCTCGTACGGGCGCCCGAGCGTGTGCGCGAGCACGTTGAGCCGCCCGCGGTGGGCCATGCCGACGACGATCTCGTGCGCGCCGGCCTCGCCGGCGAGGCGGATCGCCTCGTCGAGCATCGGCACCGTCATGTCGAGGCCCTCGATCGAGAACTGCTTCTGCCCGAGGTAGGCCTTGTGCAGGAAGCGCTCGAAGGAGTCGACCTTCGTGAGCCGGTTCAGCAGCCAGAGCTGCTCGTCGGACGTGAGCGGCTGGCGGTACGCGCCCGACTCGATCTTCTGGCGCAGCCACATGCGCTGGCGGTGGCTCGAGATGTGCTCGATCTCGTAGGCGATCGTGCCGCAGTAGATCTCCCTGAGGTGCGGGAGCGCCTCGACGAGCGTCGCGCCCGGCACGTGCATGCGCAGGATGCGCGCCGGGATCTGCGCCATCAGCTCCGGCGTGAGGTTGAGCGTCTCGGGCTCGAGCGCGGGGTCGCCCTCGGGCTTGGAGCCGAGCGGGTCGAGATCGGCGGCGAGGTGCCCGTGCGTGCGGTGCGCCTTGAGCAGCGACGTGGCTGCCTGCACGGCCTGGAGGAGCTCCTCGGAGGGGCGCGCGGCGGGTGCGGCGGCGGGGGGCGCTGCGGGGGCGGTCGCCGGGGGGGCCTGGCCGGTCTCGACGGCGACGGCCGCGACGGCGGCTGCGGCGGCGGTGAGCGGCGCCGCGGCGGCGGCGGTCGCGCCCGGAGCGGCAGGCGCGCCGGCAGCCGGAGCGGCAGGCGTCGCGGGTG
>DAIOGR010000497.1:0-1733 GCA_036745155.1 Gaiella sp. | reverse complement strand
CGAGCAGGTAGTGGGCGACGATCCACTCCCTGCCCCGCGCGTAGCCGAACAGCTCCGCGCAGGCCATGAAGAACGCACGCCACTCGTTGAGAGCGGCCTCGGAGCCGACCAGCGCCAATGCCTCGTGCCTGTGCGCATCGAGGCGCTCGAGCCACGCGTTCGCAGTCCGCTCATAGTGACGGCCGTCCAGGCGCCAGTGCTCGCGTACCACGAGATCGTCGACGAAGCGCAGCAGCAGGTCGTCTGACGGCATCGTCCCGCCCGTGAAGAACCGCCGCGCCATCCAGCTGCGCTCGAAGGTGTAGGGGTGCAGCACATGGGCGAAGACGTGCACGAACAGGCGGCCGTCCTGCCGCAGCAGCCCGCTCACCTTGGCCAGCAGCGCCTTCCAGTTGCGCATGTGCTCGAACATCTCCACCGAGACGACGCGGTCGAAGCGGCGCTCCGTCTCGAACCGGTTCACGTCCGCCGTCACCACCTCGACGTTCGGCAGGCCGAGCGAGTCCACGTACGCCTTCTGCGGCGCCGAGTTGGAGACGGCCAGCACGCGTGCCGACGGGTAGCGCTCCGCGACCCACCCCGAGAGCGAGCCCCAGCCGCAGCCCAGGTCGAGCACGTCCATGCCGTCCTCGATCCCGGCTCGCGCGCACGTGAGCGCGAGCATCGCCTCCTCCGCCTGCGCGAGCGTGACGACCCCGTCCGGCCAGTAGCAGCCCGAGTACTTGCGGCGCGGTCCGAGCGTGAGACCGAAGAGCTCCGGCGGCAGTGCGTAGTGCTGGTCGTTCGCCGCCGCCGTCTCGATCGCGATCGGGCCCTCCGACATCCTCGCGACCATCTCCTCGAGCACGCCGAGGCCGCGGCCCCGCTCGTGGCGCAGCCGCAGGCGGCAGCTCTGGCGGATCGCGGTACGCAGCAGCGGGTCCGGGAGCGCGCCGGCCGCCACGAGGCGGTCGGCGATCACGCCGCCGCCCGCCGCCTCGGCGGCAGCGGCACGAACACCGAAACCTCCTGCTGGTAGCGCCGGTAGTCGTCGCCGCGGCTCCGCAGCGACTGGGCCTCTGTCTCCGGGATGCCGGTCACCTTGAAGAGGAGGATCAGCAGGAACACGGGGACGACGATCGCGAGCCAGCCGTACGGCGCGCTCAGCGCGATCACCGCCCACGCGACCCAGTGCAGCCACTCGAAGAAGTAGTTCGGGTGGCGCGACCAGCTCCACAGGCCCGCACGGCACGTCCTCCCCTTGTTGGCGGGGTCGCCGCGCCAGGCCGCGAGCTGCCGGTCGGCCAGTGACACGAGCACGATCGACGCGAGGGCCAGCGCCGCCCCCGCCCAGGCGAGCCACGAGATGTCGCCGTCGTGCAGCGCGACGAAGAGGAACGGGAGCGAGAAGACGGCGACAAAGCCGGCCTGCGCCTGGAAGAAGAGGAAGAACGCGCGGTTCACGTGCGGCGCCCAGCGCCGCCGCAGCTCCTGGTAGCGGCCGTCCTCGGGCTTCCCGATGATGCGGTTGACGAGCAGGTATGTGCCGAGCCGGACGCTCCAGATCCCCGCCAGGACGGCGACGAGGAGGCGGTTGGCCGCCGAGCCGTCAGCCAGGATCGCGTACAGGAGGGCGACGCCGCCGATCCCGTACGCCCAGCCGACGTCGACGTGGCTCGCGTCTCCGAGGCGGACGGCGAGCGCCCACAGCGCGACCATCAGCAGGCTGGCCGACACGGCGCCGATTGCGAACA
>DAIOGR010000496.1:0-1734 GCA_036745155.1 Gaiella sp. | reverse complement strand
CGCTCGATCTCGGGCAGGATCTCCTTCACGCTGCGTGCCTCCTCTCGATGCCGGCGAGCACGGTCGCCAGCTCTTCCAGACTCCTCAGATTATGGCCGGGCAGGAACCGGTCGACGAACGGCAGCGCAGCGCGCATGCCGCCGGCGAGCGGCTGGTACTCGGGATTGCCCTTCAGCGGGTTGACCCAGACGACGGCGTAGGCGGCCCGCGCGAGCCGCGCCATCTCCCGGCCGACGAGCTCCGGGTCCTGGCGCTCCCACCCGTCCGACACGATCACGACGACGGCACCACGGGAGAGCGCACGGCGACCGTAGAGGTCGTTGAACTCCTTCAGCGACGCGCCGATGCGCGTGCCGCTGCCCCAGTCGGTGACCGCCTCGGTGCACTTCTCCAGGGCGGCTTCCGGATCACGCGTGCCGAGCTCGGGCGTCAGCCGCGAGAGCCTCGTCCCGAAGGCGAACGCCTCGACGCCGGAGCCCGAGCCGACGGCCGCGTGCAGGAACAGCAGCAGTGCCCGCGCGTAGGCGTCCATCGAGCCCGACACGTCGCAGAGCACGACGAGCTTCCGCGGCACGTCCTTGCGGGCGCGGAAGGGCCGGTCGACCGGGTCGCCGCCGGTGCGCAGGGAGTGACGGATCAGCCGGCGCACGTCGAGGCGGTCTCCCCGCGGGTCGGCGTGGCGGCGCCTGGACATGCGCTTCGGGCGCCGCCGGGCGATCAGGGCGATCAGTCGCTTGACCCGCCGGTACTCGTCGGGGCTCATCTCGGCGAAGTCCTTGTCGCGCAGCAGCTCGTGTCCCGAGGCGCCGAGCTCGAGTGGGTCCTCGCCGCCGCTCTCGTCGTCGTCTCCGTCGTCGCGCTGCCGGTCGGCGAGCGACTCCCCGATGCGCTGCTGCACCTGAGGCGGCTGCCCCGTCCTGCCCGGCGGCAGCACCGGAGCGCGCAGGAACCAGGCGCGAAACGCGCGGTCGAACAGGTCGAGCTCGTCGTGGCGCGCGACGAGCGTCTGCCGCAGGGCGAAGTAGACGTCCTCCTGCCGCTCCAGGTCGACCGCGTCGAGCCCGCGCAGCGCGTCGGCGACGCGGCCGGGGCCGACCTCGAGGCCGACCTCGCGCAGCACGCGACCGAAGGTGACGACGTGGCGCACGAATGCGTCCCCGGCCATCGCAGCTACCGCTTCGCGGTCGCGCGCGCCGTGTCGACGAGCTGTGCGAGCGTCTCGTCGCGCACCTGCTCGATGTCCTCGCGGTACTTGAGGACGGAGCCGAGCGTCTGCTCGACCACCCCGGCGTCGAGCTCCTGGCGGCCGAGCGCGCTCAACGCCATCGTCCAGTCGATCGTCTCGGCGACACCGGGCGGCTTGGCCAGGTCGAGGCCGCGCAGCTCGCGCACGAAGGCCGCCGCCTGGGCGGCGAGCCGCTCCGAGACGCCCGGGATGCGGATCTTCACGATCTCGATCTCGCGCTCGATCGACGGGTGGCCGATCCAGTGGAAGAGGGCCCGCCGCTTGAGCGCGTCGTGCAGCTCGCGGGTGCGGTTCGAGGTGAGGATGACGGCCGGGCGGCGGCGCGCCCTGATCGTGCCGAGCTCCGGGATCGTGATCTGGAAGTCGGAGAGCACCTCGAGCAGGAACGCCTCGAACTCCTCGTCGGCGCGGTCGATCTCGTCGATCAGCAGCACGACGGGCTCGTCGGTGTCGATTGCCTCGAGCAGCGGCCGCCGGATCAGGAACTC
>DAIOGR010000495.1:0-1740 GCA_036745155.1 Gaiella sp. | reverse complement strand
TGCACACCCACTCGGCCCTCGTCTCGTTCGACGATCCGTTGCTGACGCCGAAGCTTGCGCAGGGCTTCACGACAGAGGTGATCAACCCCGACGGTTTGGCCCCCGCCCCGGTGGCACCGGAGCGCCGGTCGGATCGCCGGGCCTATCTGCGGCCGCTCGAGGGAGCCGGCCCCGCCACGTGGCCCTGGTCGAGCTTCGAGGAGTACCTCGACGCGCTCGACGCGACGCGGCCCGCTCTCTCGCTCGTCCCCTCGATCGGCCACGGCGCCGTGCGCGACTTCGTGCTCGGGGGAGGCCGGGTCGCACCGGGCGCCGAGCAGCTCCGAGCGATGCGCCGCGAGGTCAGGCTCGGGCTCGAGGCGGGGGCGCGCTCGCTGTCGTTCGGGCTCGTCTACCTGCCCGGCGCCTACGCCGCCACGGAGGAGCTGCTCGCCGTGGCGGAGGAAGCGGCCGTCTTCGGCGTCCCTCTCGTGCCGCACGTGCGAAACGAGGGAGAGGGGCTGCTCGAGGCCGTCTCGGAGATGATCGGCGTGGCACGAGGGTCCGGTGCGCCGCTGCACCTCTCCCACCTCAAGTCGCTCGCCGACGAGCGCCTCGTGGAGCCGCTGCTCGAGCTGCTGGAGCGCCACGCGCTGGAGATCGACCTCACGTTCGACCAGTACCCCTACGGCGCAGGCAGCACGCTGCTCGCGAGCATCCTGCCGGGCTGGGCGCAGGAGGGCGGGGCGACGGGGACGCTACGGACGATCCGCAGCCGGGAGGCACGGCGGCGCATCACGCGCGACATCGCCCGCGGGCTTCCCGGCTGGGAGAACATCCTCGGCACGCTCGGGCCGGAGCGGATCGAGATCGCCAACGCCGCCGAGCCGAACGAGGGTGCGATCGGGCAATCGCTCGCGGAGCTCGCCGCCGGCCGCGCCTGCGACCCGGTGGAGGTCGCGCTCGACCTGATGAGCGAGTCCGCGCTCGACGTGACGATGGTGCTGCACTACGCCTCGGAGGCTGCGGTGAGGACGATCGCCGCCCACCCCCTCCAGCTCGTCGGCTCCGACGGGATCTTCGGCCCCCGCCCGCATCCGCGCCTCTACGGCACCGCCCCGCGCTTCCTGGGACGGTTCGCCGTCCGCGAGGGCCTGATCCCGGTGGACGAGGCGGTGGCGCGGCTCACGGCGCGGGCGGCCGACCGGCTCGGGCTGGCAGACCGCGGCCGGATCGTGCCGGGGAAGCGGGCCGACCTCGTCCTCCTCGACCCCCTGACCTACGTGGACGCGGCGACGTACGCCGACCCTTGCCGGTCGCCCGAGGGCGTCGCCGGTGTCTGGATCGGCGGCGTGTGCGCCTGGCGGGGCCGGACGCCGACAGGCGCCCGGCCGGGTGGCGTCGTCCGCTGAGCCGTGCCTACGCGGCCGCGCCGGCGAAGAGCCGCTCACCCTCCGCGATGCAGTGCCGGGTCAGCGTGGGCAGCGCATCCCTCCCGAACGGCGTCTGCCACACCTGGTAGACGTCCCGGCCGTCGAGCTCGGGCGGGTAGAGGTAGCCCATCTCGGCCCCGCTCGTGTTCATGACGACGACCGCCGTGTCCGGGAACGCCCGCCTGAGGTCCTCCTGGAAGCACGAGTACGGCTCGTTGGCCTGCGCGACGACGAGGCTGTCGCCGACGCGCCAGACCCAGGCGGGGAAGACCTGGTGGTCACCGCCGCTCAGGTTGCGCAGGATCTGGATCTTGCGGAAGAGCCGCTC
>DAIOGR010000494.1:0-1767 GCA_036745155.1 Gaiella sp. | reverse complement strand
ACGTTCCGCTGCGTCAGCGGCTCCTCGCCCTCCTCCTGCCAGAAGATGACCCCGTAGACGTCGCGGAGCTCCGGCTCGAGCGGGTGCACGATCTCGTGCGCAGCCTCGAGCTCGCGCTTGATCGTGCGTCCCAGCTCGATCAGGCGCGGGAGCTCCGCGGGCAACACCCGTTCCTCGAGCGAGGCGTAAAACGCGCCGCCGAAGGCGAGATCCACGTCGTGCGAGCCCACGCGCACGCGCGTTGCCCAGACGAACGCGGGCACGTTGCGGAAGCGCACCGAGCGCACGGCGCCGCCCTCGACATGTGCCCACGTCTCGAGGCGCCCCGAGGGCACGTCCACGACGACGCGGTTCTCACCCTCGCGGCGCTCGACGATCCCCTCGTCGAGGGCCCAGGTGACGAGCGCGATCGTGCCGTGCCCGCAGGCGGTCGAGTAGCCGGCGTTGTGGAAGAACACGACACCGAGGTCGGCGCCGTCGTCGTTGGCCGGAACGACGTGACACCCGTACATGTCGGCGTGCCCGCGCGGCTCGTAGACGAGCAGCCGCCGCACGTGGTCGAGACGTGCGAGCGCATCTCGCCTCCGCTCGAGGACGGTGCGTCCCTGCAGCGGCTCGACGCCGCCCGTGACGATGCGGAAGGGCTCTCCGCCCGTGTGGTAGTCGACCGTGCGGATCGCCGTCACGGCGTCCCGCTCACTCGTCCGAGAAGCTGGGATACCGCCCTGTCAGGAAGAGCACGTACGCGTACGTCTGCGCCTCGTAGCGCAGCCGGTAGGCGAGCAGGTCCCGCATCCCCTTGTTCATCCGCCCGGTGAACAACGCGTAGAACCACGCGAGGAAGGACACCACCTGGGCGACGAGCTGGAGCACGTAGAGGACGATGAAGGCCGGGATCGCGAGGAGGAGCCGGAACAAGGCGGTCAGCCGGCTCTGGAGCTGGGCTGCCGCGATCTCCAGGTCTACCGGATAGCCGGGTCGCCCGCCAAAGGCGGGAAACGGGTCTGAGGCAAGCGAAGCGTATGCGGACACCTGGGTCGAATAGGTGACGAACGACCCGAAGAACCCGTGCAGGGAATCGGGGAGTCGTCCTGTGAAGACGCAGATCACCCACGCCACGATCGCGAGCAGCCAGACGGCGATGCCCCAGAGGGCGAGCACGATCGCGTGCGGGAGCACGAGCAGTAGGCGAAAGAACACGGTGAGGCGGCTGCGCTTGAGGTCGTCGGTGACGACGAGGCGGATCGGATGGGACGCCGGAGCGTCCTGGGCGACAGGGGGCACGGGCTCGGACACGGGGGCTCCTCTCGAGAGCGGCTATGAGCCGGTGAAGCTCGCTGGTCGCTTCTCCAGGAACGCGGCGACTCCTTCGGCGAAGTCGGCGGTCTGCATGGCTTCCTGCTGCAGTTCCGCCTCCAGCGCGAGCTGCTCCTCGAGCGTGGCGGTGTGCGCGCTCTCGAAGAGGCGCTTGGTCAGAGCCACAGCCCGGGTCGGCAGCTCGGCCCAGGCACCGGCGATCTCGGTGACGCGCTCGTCGAACGTCCCGGCCGGGACGACCTCGGAGACGAGGCCGACGGCCAGCGCCTCGTCGGCCGTGAGCCGCCGGTTCGAGCTCATCCACTCGAACGCGCGCGCGAAGCCGAGCAGCCGGTACAGGAACCAGGTGCCGCCAGCGTCCGGGACGAGCCCGATGCCGGCGAAGCCCGGCACGAACGAGGCGGCGTCGGAGGCGATCCGCACGTCGCAGGCGGCGGCGAAAGACAGCCC
>DAIOGR010000493.1:0-1775 GCA_036745155.1 Gaiella sp. | reverse complement strand
CGGCCCAGAGAGATGGTCACCCACGACAGGATCCGGCTTACAGGCCTGCTACGGAGAGAGCCCCGGCGACGGGGCTCTCTCTATGAGCCGGGTCGCGGCAGCTCGCCGCAGTCGCGGCGAAGAGGTCGCTCAGGCGGTGCTCCAGGCCGCGGCGATGGCGTCGACGTGGCGCGTGTCGGTTCCGCAGCATCCTCCCAGCACGGTCAGGTGCGGGAGCGTGTGGAGCAGCCGCCGGTGCGCCGACGCGAGCTCGGCGGGATCGCCGTCGTCGAGGTCGGTCGCCTCGTCGAGCTCTGCGTGGCTCTTCGTCGAGGCGTTCGCGCGCAGCCCGAGGATCCTCGCAAGCCACGGCGCACCTGCATCCAGGACGTGCTCGAAGTGCATCGGATGCGCGCAGTTGACCATGTAGTAGTCGGGCCCCCCGGTGTCGCGGTCGACCTGGGCGATGGCGTCCTCGAGCGACTGGCCGCTCGGAAGTCGCCCGTCCGTCTCGACGGTGAACGAGATCGCCACCGGCGCGCCGGCGGTGCGGGCGGCTCGGACGATCCCGTCCGCCTCCTCCGCGTACGTCATCGTGATCGCCGTCACGAGGTCGACCCCCGCGTCGGCGAACGTCGCGATCTGGGCCGCATGGTAGGCCTCGGCGGCCTCGGCACCGAGCGTGGTGTCGGGGCTGTAGCCGTCGCCCTGGGGGCCGATGCAACCGCTGATCACGACCGGCGAGACGTCCGCGTTCGCGGCGCGAACGTCCTCGAGCAGGGCGACCGCAGCGCAGTTCGCCTGCGCGAGCCGGTCTGCGTCGTAGCCGAGTGCGGCGCCCCAGTCCGGGTTCGCGCGCCACGTCGGCGTCTCGAGCACGATCCCCGTCCCGTGCCGCCGTGCGATGTCGACATACGACTCGAAGTAGCGGTGGAGCGTCTCGATCCCCGCCGGAGTGTCCAGGAGCGTGAACGCCGCGAAATGGGGCAGGTCGTGACCCTCGAGGAACACGAGCGTCGTCTCGAGGCCGCCGTCGGTGACCATCGGCAGGCCGCGAAGCTGCGGGAGGGCCGCGGACGGCCCGGGGGCGTATGACATGCGGATTCCTTCCTCGTCGGTGCCGTGCTTGCCTCTATGCAGGCCGCGGCGCGGTCGGCAGCACACGAAGGGTACGTGGCGCCGCCGGGCACGACCACATCGGCTGGCCCCTCACGCTCTTCGCCACTGCGCCTTCCGCCTCTGCCCGTGCAGAAGCGGCTCCCCGCACCACCCGCCTACCGGTACGCGTCAGCGGCTGATGATCCGCGTGCTGCGGGCGGCGAGAGCCGTACCCGACGCGTCCCCACGCGTGAGCGCATAGCGCACTGCGACGGTGCCTCGGCCGGTGAGCCGGTGAATCGTCGGTCACACGGAGCCGATTCGCTCCAAGCCATACGGTCAAACACCGCGCGAACGCCGGCAGGCTCCAGTCAATGCCCGGCGCGGTGCCTCTTTGCGTGCGCATGCGGCCGGGATGCGAGCAGAGCCAACAGCGCGACGGCGACGAAGTTGCGGAAGGTCGGCTCCGGCCAGTGCACCTGCGCGGTCCCGTGGAACCAGGACGGATCGACGAGGAAGACGATGCCGGTGATCACGACCTTGGGGAACCAGCCGACGACGAGGAACAGCGTTGCGAGCACGATCCCCCAGAAGCCGAGCTCGGGCAGGCCGAGTGCGTGCCCGAAGTCGAGGACGTTCCACGCGAGCCAGAAGACGAACGGCCCGAGCAGGATCATCGCGGCGAGCGCTGCGACCAC
>DAIOGR010000492.1:0-1782 GCA_036745155.1 Gaiella sp. | reverse complement strand
GCGTAACGATCCGACCCTCGGCGCGGTCTGGAGCGCCATGCTGGACACGCCCGAGCACGCCGGCGGCTTCGGCGTCGCGGCCGAGGCCGAGGCCGCAGCCAAGCGCGAGCTCGCCCTCGCCGCCGCCGAGAGCGCAGGCTTCCGCGCCGTGGTCGTCCGGAACGCGGCGTCCGTGAGGTGGCTGCTGTGCGGGCGCGGCGAGCCCGTGGACGTCTGCTCCAACGACTACGTGGTCGTCCTGCGCCGTGACGGCGCCTACGTGCTGCACCGGGACATCGAGAGCCCGCGCGTGATCGTGGAGGAGCAGCTCGAGGAGCTCGGCCTGGAACGCGTTCCGTTCCCGTGGCACGAGGGGCCCGAGCGGGCGATCGCCGGGCTCGTCTCCGGCCTCGAAGCGGCGACGGACGCAGAGCCGGGCATCGACCTGGCAGCTCACCGGCGGACGCTGGTCGAGCCGGAGCGCGCCCGGTACGTGCAGGCGGGTGCCGCCACGGCGGCGGCGATGACGGAGACGCTCGAGGTGCTCCGGCCCGACCTCAGCGAGCTGGCGGCCGGCGCGGAGCTCGCGGGACGCGTGCGGCGGCGCGGGCTCGTCCCGCACGTCGTCCTCGTCGCCGGCGAGGAGCGCCAGCCGGTCCATCGCCACCCCCTCCCCACGGCCGCGAAGCTCGGCCGGCACGCGCTGCTCGCCGTCACGGCCGAGCGTGACGGTCTCTACGTCTCGATGACCCGCCTCGTGTCGTTCGGCGCGGCCCCGCCCGAGCTCGCCCGGCTGGTGCGCGCCGCGGCCGAGGTGGACGCGCGCGTGCTGGGCGCGTCACGGCCGGAAGCACGCCTGTGCGATCTGCTCCAGGTGCTGGCCGACGCGTATGCCGAGCGGGGCTTCCCCGACGAGTGGCGCCTGCACCACCAGGGCGGCCTCACGGGGTACCTGGGCCGCGAGCTGTTCGCCACGCCGGCCGACGAGACCCCGCTACCCGCCTCGTGTGCGGTCGCCTGGAACCCGTCGCTCACGGGTGGGGCCAAGTCCGAGGACACGGTGCTCGTCGGGCCGGACGGCCTCGTCGTGCTCACGGCGACACCCGGCTTGCCGACGGTCGAGATCGACGGCATCCGGCGGCCGGCGATCGTCGAGCTGTAACGGCCCGCCCCGCTGGGTGGACTGTGCCCGCATCAACTTCCGCCCGCCCCGTCGCTTCCCAGGAGGGATCCACACATGAAAGCCATCGCCGTTCATCCAGGCACACCCGACTCGATCCACCTGCGAGACGTGGACAAGCCGAAGGTCACGGACGTGGCCGACGGGCGCGGCGTCCTCGTCAAGGTGCTTCGCGTCGGGGTCGACGGCACGGACAAGGAGATCAACGCGGCCGAGTACGGCGCGGCGCCGGCGGGGGACGACTACCTGATCACGGGCCACGAGAGCTTCGGCCAGGTGGTCGAGGTCGGCCCCAACGTGCCCGACACGATCCGCCCCGGCACCTACGTCGTCGCCAGCGTGCGGCGGCCGGGCACGTCGATCTACGGCAAGATCGGCCTGCAGGACTTCACGACCGACGACGTCTACTACGAGCGCGGCATCAACCTGCTGCACGGCTACCTGACGGAGTACTACGTCGAGGACGCGCAGTACGTCTTCCCGCTGCCGGCGGCGCTGCGGGAGGTGGGCGTGCTCCTCGAGCCGACCACGGTCGCCGAGAAGGGCGTCAACCACGCCTTCGAGATCCAGCGGCGCCTCAAGGTCTGGGAGCCGCGCCGTGCGTGCATCCTCGGCTCCGGCAC
>DAIOGR010000491.1:0-1786 GCA_036745155.1 Gaiella sp. | reverse complement strand
TGTTGCCAGGAGAGCCACTCTAGGAGCCGCCCTTCTTGGCGCCGTACTTCGAGCGGGCCTGCCGGCGATCCGAGACGCCCGAGGTGTCGAGGCCGCCGCGGATCACCTTGTAGCGGAACCCCGGCAGATCCTTGACGCGGCCGCCGCGGATGAGGACGACCGAGTGCTCCTGCAGGTTGTGCCCCTCGCCCGGAATGTACGCGCCGACCTCCATGCCGTTCGTCAGCCGCACGCGCGCAACCTTGCGCAGCGCCGAGTTCGGCTTCTTCGGGGTGGTCGTGTACACACGCGTGCAGACACCGCGCTTCTGCGGCGCGCCGCGAAGCGCCGGGGTCTTCGTCTTGGCCACGGGGGCCTTCCGTCCCTTGCGGACGAGCTGATTGACGGTGGGCACGCTGCTCCTAACGATCTGGTCGAAGGTCGTTCATTACACACAGAAAGGCCGGCAGGGCACGCGGCCCGCCGTCCGGGTGGCGAAGTGTAGCGAAACCGGGACGACCGTGGCAACAGCTCGGCGCGGGCTGCGAAATGCCGGCGCCGTCGTCCTATACAAGCGGCGCTCCGACACCTACAGTCTGCCTGGGGGAAGGGGGTTGGGATCGCGACTGCCGCAGTCGTCACGGCCCTAGCGGCCGTCATCGTGTTCGTGGCGCTACTAGCGCTGAACGGCGCCTTCGGGCGACGGCGCGGCGACGTGCTCCTGCACGGCGAGCTCGAGACCCTCGGCACGCGCCTGGAGAGCCTTGCCGACCGGATCGAGACGTCCGCGCGGCGGCCGTTCGGGCTGGACGCGGGGCTCGGCGACGCGATCGGGTCGACGATCGACCTCGGCGAGGTGCTGCGCCGCACGCTCGCGGCGATGGGAGCCGTGCCCGCCGTCGACGGCGCCGAGGTGGAGGTGATCACCGAGGACGGCACGCTCGTGCGCGAGGCGCGAGGCGTGGCGCCTCCGGAGGGTGGCGTACGACCCGTCTGCGGCCCTCCCGACGGACGCACCTACCGCTCTGCCACCGTTGCGTACTCGTACGAGCCGGGCAGCGAGGACCCGGACGCCGTCCGTTCGGCGCTCGCTGTTCCCCTGCAGAGCGAACGCGAGCTCGGGACCCTGACCGTGTACTCGCGGCTCGAGCGGGCCTTCGGGAGCGAGGCGGTCGAGACGCTCACGGCAGTCGGCCGCCGCGCCACCCCGGCCGTCGCGAACGCACTGCGTCACCGGGCAGTGCAGGAGCAGAGCATCACGGACGAGCTCACCGGCCTCTTGAACCGACGCGGCTACGACCAGGCGCTCGAGCGGGAGCTGGCGGTCGCACGGCGCGCCAACCGTCCACTCGCCCTGCTGATCATCGACCTCGACCACTTCAGCGAGGTCAACAACGCATTCGGCCTGCCCGCCGGCGACGCCGTCCTCGCCACGTTCGCCGACTGCGTCCGTGCAGCCGTGCGCACAACCGACATCGCCTGCCGCCGAGGCGGCGAGGAGTTCGCGATCATCCTGCCCGAGACCGCCTGCCAGCAGGGCGTGCTCGCCTACAACCGCCTGCGAGGGGTTGTCGCCGGGACTGCCTTCCCCCACGTCGAGGCGCTCACGTTCTCCGCCGGGCTCTCCGACCTCCGCGCCGGCGACAGCCGGTCGGACCTCGACGCACGCGCGGCTGCGGCAGAGACGGCGGCGAAGCGGCTCGGCCGCAACCAGCTGACCGCCGACTGCCTGGGGCTCACGCTCGGGCTCTAGCCGGGCGCGGCGCAGGAGATACGAGACGACCCGAGTACAGTGAGATCAGGATGA
>DAIOGR010000490.1:0-1793 GCA_036745155.1 Gaiella sp. | reverse complement strand
GCGCTCTTCCACGCGGTGGGGAAGCCCTTCGAGGTCGTGGAGATCGACCTGGAGGATCCGCGCCCCGACGAGGTGGTCGTCCGCATGGCCGCCGTCGGCATCTGCGGCACCGACCTGCACCAGGTGCGGGGCGAGTTCAGGCGGCCCACGCCGATGGTGCTGGGGCACGAGGGCGCCGGCGTGGTGGAGGAGGTCGGCGCGGCGGTTACGAGCGTGCGCCCGGGCGACGAGGTCGTGCTCTCGTGGGCGCCGTCGTGCGGCGTCTGCGCAGGCTGCCGGCGAGGTCGCCCGGCAACGTGCAAGAGGCTCAACGCAGCCATCCCGAACGGCACGCTGCCCGACGGGCGCACCGGCATGTCGTACCGCGGAGAAACGGTCTACCGGGGCACGGCGACGGGCTGCCTGGCCGAGCGAGTCGTCGTGTCGGAGCAGGTGGCCCTGCCCGTGGCCGGGGTCCCGCTCGAGGAGGCCGCGCTGCTCGGCTGCGCCGTGCTGACGGGCGTGGGGGCGGTTCTCTACGCCGCCCGCCTCGAGCCCGGCTCGAGCGTGCTCGTGCTGGGAGCCGGGGGAGTCGGCCAGTTCGTCGTCCAGGGCGCCCGCATCGCCGGGGCCGGCACGATCGTCGTGTGCGATCCGGTCGAGGCGCGGCGGCAGCAGGCCCTTCGGCTCGGTGCCACGTACGCGGTCGATCCCGAAGGCCTCGAGGAGACACTGGCGTCAGCGCTCCCGGACGGTGCCGATGTCGGCTTCGATGCGTTCGGTGACCCCGCCACCACGGCGAGGACGCTGAAATTCACCCGCGACGGAGGGCTGACGGTGATCGTCGGCCTGCCCGCGGCCGGCCTCCGCCTCGACCTCGACCCGTTCGAGCTGATCCGCCGTGAGAAGCGCCTCACCGGCACGCTCTACGGGTCGGAGGATCCCGCCGTCTCGCTGCCTGCCATGCTGGAGCTCGTTCGCGGCGGCGAGCTCGAGCTCACCTCGCTGCTCGGCAACAGGTACCCGCTCGAGGAGGTGAACGAGGCCGTGGCTGAGAGCCTCTCGGGCGCGCCAGGCCGTATCCTCGTCATTCCCTCCTGATCCCTGCGGGGGTGAGGCGTGCCTTGCCCCCGGCTGCCGCCGGGGTCAGGGCAACCCGGCGGACAGCGCCTCGACCGCCTGCTCCTGCAGCCAGCTGAGATAGCCGTACAGCGCCAGTGCGGGGGCGAGCGGATCGGCCGGGTCCGGGTCGTGGGCGTACGTCTCCTCGGTCACGTCGAGCTGCGTGCCGAGCACGAGGCGCAGGCTCTCGAGCGCGTCGAGCCAGGCATGCAGCTGCTCCTCGTCGAGCCGCTCAGCGTCGACCGTGGCCTCGACGATCCGGAGGGCTGCGAGCCTCCCCTCGAGCAGCTCCCCGCGCATCATGCCGGCGTACTCGTCGTCTGCCTCCGCGTCGTCCGCATACGCCGGCGGGAAGAGGCGCACGAGGGTCGGGTCGTCGGTGCCGAGCAGCTCGCGGAGCTGGCCGGGCAGCGCCCGCAATACCTCCCGCTCCTCGGCGGGCAGATGCAGCCCGATGCTGCCGTCGCGCTCCCGTCTGATCCGCCGCGGGCTCACCTCAGTCCTGGCGCAGCGTCGCCCAGAGGCCGTGGCCGTGGAGGCGGGCGACGTCGAACTCCGCCTTCTCCCGCGTGCCCGACGAGACGACCGCCTTGCCCTCGTGGTGGACCTGCAGCATCAGCTTCGTCGCCTCGGCCTCCGAGTAGCCGAAGAGCTTGCGCAGCACGAAGGTGACGTAGCTCATCAGGTTGATC
>DAIOGR010000489.1:0-1799 GCA_036745155.1 Gaiella sp. | reverse complement strand
CGCGCTTCAGCTCGAGCTCGAGCTTGGCCTCGAACTCGTCGAGCTCGTCGAGATGACTCATTCGCCCAGTGTAGAGGCTCGATCGTCGAGAGCGGCGAGGAGCTGCGCGACGGTTCCGCGGCCGGGGACCGCGAGGGTTGGGTCGATGTCCGCCAGCGGCTCCAGCACGAACCTGCGCTCGTGGAGCCTGGGATGCGGCAGGGTCAGCCGGGGCTCGTCGACCGTCTCCCCGTCGTAGAGCAGCAGATCGAGATCGATCGGGCGCGGGCCGTTGCGAGCGCCGTCACGCACCCGGCCGAGCTCCCGCTCGATCTCGAGCAGTGCGCCGAGCAGCTCGCGGGGGCCGAGGTCCGTGTCGAGCACGACGACGCCGTTGAGGAAGCGCGGCTGGTCGAGCAGCCCGACCGGCTCCGTTTCCCGGAGCTGCGAGAGCGCGACGACGACCGTGTCGTCTCGCGCGTCGAGCCGCGCCACCGCGCGGCGGAGAGTGGCCTCGCGGGTGCCGAGATTCGCGCCGAGAGCGACGTAGGCCCGACCCACAACCCAACCTTAACCGCTCGCTTTCCATCCGGACCGGACGCGGACACGTACAACTAGACAGATGGGACGCCTGCTGCTCATGGCGATCGGCCTCGTGACCGTGGCCGCGGTGCTCGGCGGCACCGCGCCGTCGGAGGCGTCGGTCGTCCCGAAGCTCGTGGAGCTGAGACCGGGGGCGTCGTGCACCGCAGCCGCAGAGCTCCTCGGCGCCGGTGGCGTGCTCGTCGTGCCGGAGCTGCATCTCTACCGGCTCTCCGCCGCTGCGGCGACGCGGGTCGTGCCCCGCCTGCGGCGCGCCGGGGCAATCCGGCTCGTACAGGACGACCGGCCCCTGGGAACGCTCGCCCGCCTCGACTTCGGCGACCCGCTGGTCGGGAGCGAGTGGTGGCGTGCCGCCGTCCACGTCGACACGCTGACCCCGCCGCCGGCGGGCAAGCCGGTCACGATCGTCGACTCGGGCATCGACGTCACCCACCCGGAGTTCCTGGGCCGCGCGAACACGCTCACGCTCAACGCACAGGAGCCGGAGGGGATCGGGGGCGAGCACGGCACCGCCGTCGCCTCGCTCGTAGGAGCGCCTGTGAACGGGCTCGGCACCGTCGGCATCTACCCCGAGGCGCTCCTTCGCTCCTGGGATGCGGCGAAGGGGCAGGGCACGCGTCTCGACACCTCCGAGATCGCCCAGGGGATCCTGGCGGCCGCCAACGACGGGCCGGGCGTGATCAACCTCAGCCTCGGCAGCGACCGGCGCGAGCTCGTGATCGAGCAGGCGATCTACGAGGCGGTGCGAAAAGGCTCGCTCGTGGTCGCCGCCTCCGGGAACGACGGCGAGACGGGGAGCCCGCTCGGCTACCCGGCCAGCCTCCCGCACGTGCTCACGGTCGGCGCCACCAACCGCGAGGACGGTGCTGCGACGTTCTCGAGCCGGTCGCGGTTCGTCGACCTGGCCGCCCCCGGCCAGGAGATCCAAGTCGCGACGGCGATCGGCAAGGGCTACCAGCTCTCGAACGGCACGAGCTTCGCGGCACCGCTCGTCTCGGGCGCGGCCGCCTGGGTCTGGAGCGTGCGACCGGAGCTTGACGTCACGCAGCTGTTCGAGGTGATGCGGCGCTCGGCCCGTGACGTCGGGGCACCCGGGCGAGACGACGCCACCGGGTTCGGGATCCTCGACGTGGCGAGCGCGCTCACCTATCCCGCCCCGGCACCCGACCCGTTCGAGCCGAACGACGACCTCGACTTCGTCCGGCCCGACGGCGTCT
>DAIOGR010000488.1:0-1805 GCA_036745155.1 Gaiella sp. | reverse complement strand
CTGGTTCCGAGCAGTCCGCCGGTTGACGGGCGACACGATCAAGACCAATTTCGGTCGCTCGATCACGCCCGGGCATGGTCCGCAGGCGCCAGCTGGAGCACCGGCGCCCGCCGCGAAGCGACTGCGCCGGCTGCTGACCGGAACACTGCGGAGAGACGCTGCCGCCCCCTCCTCGCCCCCCGAGCGTCGCCACCCGTGATCGTCGGGGCGACCTGCGCCCCGCGCTGTGTCATGCTGGCGGCGCCGTAAGGCCGGCGACCGAACAGCACAGCGAGAGGAGCGGCGACGACCGAGGCACGCGAGGGGCGTCCGACCGTCGTCCTGGTCGGGACGCTGGACACGAAGGGCAAGGAGTACGCATACCTCCGCGACCGCATCAGCGAGTGTGGGGTCGACGTGCTGCTGGTCGACGCGGGCGTCCTCGCCGAGCCGCTCACCGAGCCCAACGTGAGCAGGCAGGAGGTCGCGGCGGCGGCGGGCGCGGACGTGCAGGTGCTGGCCGACGCTCGCGATCGTTTCGCGGCGATCGAGACGATGGGACGCGGCGCTGCGGAGATCGTGCTCCGGCTCCATGCCGAGGGCCGGCTCGACGCGGTCGGCGCGCTCGGCGGTACGGGCGGCACGACGATCGCCACGCGCGCGATGCGCGCCCTGCCGGTCGGCGTGCCGAAGCTGATGGTCTCCACCGTCGCGTCGGGCGACACGAGCTCCTACGTCGGCACGACGGACGTGACGATGATGCACTCGGTCGTCGACGTCGCCGGCATCAACCGCGTCTCGGCGCGGATCATCGCCAACGCCGGCCGTGCCCTCGCGGGCCTGGCGGCGGGCGCGGATTCCCCGCCCGGCGAGGAGAAGCCGCTGATCGCGGCGTCGATGTGGGGCGTCACGACTCCGTGTGTGACGACGGCCCGTGAGCGACTCGAGGAGCTCGGCTACGACGTGCTCGTCTTCCACCAGACCGGCACCGGCGGCAGGTCGATGGAGGCCCTGATCGAGACCGGCCTTGTCGTCGGCGTGCTGGACGTCACCCCGACCGAGCTCGCCGACGAGCTCATGGGCGGCATCTGGCCGTGTGGGCCCGAGCGGCTCGAGACGGCCGGACGCCTCGGCATCCCCCAGGTCGTCTCGCTCGGTGCCCTCGACGTGATCGTCATCTCGTCCACCGGGCTTCCGGACCCGCTGCCCGAGCGCTTCGCCGGGCGACCGGTCTATCTCCACGACGACGTCCTCGCCGCGACGCGTGCGACGCCCGAGGAGTGCCGGGAGCTCGCGGCCGTGGTGGCGCGCAAGCTGAATGGCGCCACCGGGCCGACGGTGCTGTTCGTGCCGCTGCGCGGCCTCTCGCTGCTCTCCCTGGAAGGGCAGCTCCTCCACGACGCCGAGGGGGACGAGGCGCTCGTCTCCACGCTGCGGCGGCTGATCGACACCTCTCGGGTGGAGGTGCACGAAGTCGACACCGACCTCAACGACCCGGCCTTCGCACTGAGCCTGGCGGAGCGCCTGCACGAGCTCGTGACCGGGGGAACCAGCTGACGGCGCCGCTGACGGCGCTGATCGGGCGCGAGGGGAGCGTGGCCGAGGCCGAGGCGCTCCTGCGCCGCGACGACGTCCAGCTGCTCACGATCACCGGCCCCGGAGGGGTGGGGAAGACGCGCCTCGCGAACGCTGTCGCCGTTGCGGCGGCGGAGCGGTTCGCGGACGGCGTCGTCTTCGTCCCCCTCCAGGCGGTGCGCGATCCCGATCACGTGATCGGCACGATCGCGCGGTCGCTCGGGCTCTTCGACGGCGAGGGCGACCTCGAG
>DAIOGR010000487.1:0-1808 GCA_036745155.1 Gaiella sp. | reverse complement strand
CGGGCTGTTTAGGCGTTTTTCTCCTGGTCGCCAAGCCGCCACAAAGCTCTCCAGGTCTGGAATACGCTACCAGCCGCCACCGGGCCGGGATGGGCCAGTCGAGATGTGCTTTCCTCAGCGCAACGCGAACGGCGGCAGGGGGATCCGGTTGGCGCACGCGACGTCGATCCCTGCCGCCGTGCCCCGCGCGAGGAAGCGGTTCGCGAGCGCGGTGATGCAGCCGTACTGCACGGCCCCGTGGCCGATGCCGCGCGCGGCGACGACGCGCGCGTTCGGCATCGCCTGCTCGATGCCGGCCACGTTGCGCAGCGGATCCTGCGGGTCGGCGCCGCCGACCAGCACGAGCGCCGGCACGGTCGAGCGGACGCGCGTGCCGGCGTCCGCTGGAACGACCCCGCGGGGCACGTTGGCACACACCGTCGCGAAGCTCCTCGCGTCCGCAACGCGCGTCGGGCCGAGGTAGCTGTGGGTGCCCAGTCGTGCCGCTTCGGCCTGGGAGAAGCGCGCCCACGGCTCGCTGCAGACGATCGACCAGTACATGACCTGGCGCGCCCCGCTCTGTTCCGGCGCCACCTGCGTGGCGTACGCCCGCGCGAGCACGGTGAGGTCTCCGCGTCGCCCCTCGTGCACGGCGAGTGGCAGCTCGGCCGCGCCTTCGGGAGTGCGCGAGAGCTGCTGGATCACCGTGGCTGCGAGGTCCCGCGTCATCCGTACGGTGCCGAGAGGCCCCAGCTTCACCGCCTGCGGCTTGTGGGACAGCCTGCCGAGCAGAGCCTCGAGATCCGCGGCCGGCGCCGGGAACGCCTTTCTGCATTCGGTCGACGCCGAGCAGCGCCGGAAGATCAGGTCGAGTGCCCGCTGGCCGTTCGCCGCCCAGAGCTCGAACAGGGGGACATCGAGGAGGCTGGCGCCGTCCATGATCGACGCCCGCACCCGGTCGCCGTGGCGCGCCAGGTATACCTGCAGCGCGGTTGCGCCATACGAACCGCCGTAGAGGTCTATGCGTTCGTAGCCGAGCGCCGCGCGTACCTCCTCGAGGTCGTCCATCGCGACCGCGGTCGTGTAGAGGCGCGGGTCGCCGTCGAGCGCAGCCAGGCATCCCTGGATATAGGCGGCGACCGTGGCCGGGGTCGCTGACGCGATCAGCTGCGGGGGAGCCGGCGGGCAGGAGAGGCGGTGTGAGCCACCCGTGCCGCGCTGGTCGACGAAGACCAGGTCCTGCGTCGCGTTCCGAACCCGGAACACGCCGGTCGCGAAGGCCACGTTTTCGCTCGCTGCGCCGCCCGGCCCGCCTGCGAGGTAGAAAAGCGGCTCGCGTGCCGGTGCCGGCTTCCTGCCCGGAACGACGACCACGCGCAACTCGATCCGCCGGCCAGAGCGCGCATCGCGATCCTCCCACACCTCGAGCGTGCCGCACAACGCGCGTACGTTGTCGACGGAGCATGGCTCGAGCGGTAGCAGCGCATCTGCGCCGGCACCGCCTACGCCGCTCAGCGTCAGCGCGGCAAGCGCAGCAACGACGTGTCTCACGTCACGATCGTCGCCGATGCCGCGCCCGCGGGCATCGGGCGAAGCTCCTTGTCGTCGTGCGGGCGACTACTGAGGAGTCTCCTCGGGCGAGGCATGGGCCCGCCCCTACGATGGCAGCGTGCACGACTACGTGATCGTGGGGGCGGGTGCAGCCGGGTGTGTGCTCGCGGCCCGGCTGACGGAGGATCCGGACGTCAGCGTCCTCCTCCTCGAAGCGGGCGCGAAAGGGCGCAAGCTCGAGATCCGCATCCCGGCCGCCTTCTCCAGGCTCTACCGCT
>DAIOGR010000486.1:0-1808 GCA_036745155.1 Gaiella sp. | reverse complement strand
ACCGCGAAGGCGCCCACGGCGATCGACTTGCGCCAGACGGACAGCCGCTGCCAGCGGCTGAGCGCCTCCACCTCTTCCTCGCTCAGCTCCTCACCGCGCCGCTGCTTGCGCAGCGCCCCCCCGGCCCGCAGGCCGAGGTAGAGGTCGTCGAAGATCTCCGGCGACTGCTCGGACATGCCACGAGTGTATAGCCTCATCCGGCGATGCCCGATGCTCGGTCAACCGTTGCGGCCTTCGACGTCGACGGGACGCTCACGACGCGCGACTGCGTCACGCCGTTTCTGTACCGCACCGTGCGGCTTCGGACGGCCCGTGCGCTCGTGAGGCGCCCACGAGCCGTGCTCGGGGCCCTCGTCCACCGCGATCGGGATCGGCTGAAGGAGATCGTGTGCACCGCGTTCGCCGGGCTCGACGCGCGCGCGCTCGACCTCGAGGGAGAGGCTTTCGCGCGCGACGTCGAGCGGCGCTGGCTTCGCGACGACACGGTGGCGCGCCTGCGAAGGCATCGCCAGCTCGGCCACAGCGTCGTGCTCGCGTCGGCGTCGCTGGAGCCGTACCTCCGCCCGCTCGGGCGTCGCCTCGAGGTCGACGGCCTGGTCTGCACGAAGCTCGAGCAGGCACCCGACGGCCGCCTGACGGGGCGCCTCGAAGGCCCGAACTGCCGCGGGGCCGAGAAGGCACGCCGCTTCGACGCGTGGCTCGTTCAGCACGGTCTCTCGGCCGCCACCGTCTGGGCCTACGGCGACTCCGCCGGCGACGCAGAGCTCCTCGCACGGGCGGATCACCCCGTCTGGGTGCGCGGCGTCCGCGTCGACGCCGAGCTGCCGCGATCATCGCGCGAGTGAGGTCGCGGGTGGGGGTACGCTCTCGCCAACGACGAGAGGAGCGGGAGCCGTGGACGAGAAGCTCGAGGAGCTGAAGCGCCGCCTGGCGGAGGTGAGCGACCTGCGCTCGGCGGCGGCGGTGCTCGACTGGGACCAGATGGTGATGATGCCGCCGGCAGGCGCGGCCGTACGGGCAGAGCGGCTGTCGACGCTCGAGCGCGTTGCGCACGAGGCGTTCACCCACGAGCGTGTGGGCGCGCTCCTCGAGGAGCTGCGTCCGCTCGAGAGCTCGCTCCCGCACGACTCGGACGACGCGAGCCTGATCCGGGTCGCCCGGCGCGACTACGACAAGGCCGTGCGTGTCCCCTCCGAGCTGGCTGCGGAGATGACGAAGGCCGCCTCCGAGGGTATGGAGGCCTGGGTGGCCGCGCGGGTCGCGAACGACTACGACGCGTTCCGGCCGTGGCTCGACCGCCATCTCGAGCTCAAGCGCCGCTACGTCGACTGCTTCGACCCGGCCGAGGATCCCTACGACGTGCTGCTCGACGACTTCGAGCCCGGCACCTCGACGGCCGAGGTGCGCGCGGTGTTCGATCGGCTCACGGAGGAGCTCGTGCCGCTGATCGCCGAGGTCGCCTCCGACGAGGACGCTGCGTTCATGCGGGGGCCCTTCCCGGAGGCAGGTCAGCGCGCCCTCTCGCTGGAGGCGATGACAGCGTTCGGCTACGACCCCGAGTCGTTCAGGCTCGACGTCGCCGTGCACCCCTTCTGCACGCACTTCGCGACGAGCGACATCCGCGTCACGACCCGCTACCAGGAGAACGACCTCGAGTCGCTCTTCAGCTCGATGCACGAGATCGGCCACGGCGTTTACGAGCGCGGCATCAGCCCCGCGCTCGAGCGGACACCACTCGCGACGGGCTGCTCGTCCGGGCTGCACGAGTCGCAGAGCCGCCTGTGGGAGAACGTCGTCGGCCGCTCGCT
>DAIOGR010000485.1:0-1809 GCA_036745155.1 Gaiella sp. | reverse complement strand
ATCGTCTGCATCCACGTGCCGATGAACGAGATGCCGCTGCCGGCGAAGAAGAGCCTGTAGTTGCGATGCCGGCGTAGGCTGCCGAAGGTGCGGTGGCCGATCGCGGTCAGCGGGGCGGCCATCCTGCGTCTACGACCTCATCTACAGGAGCGCGGAGCGGTCGATCGGCGTGCCGACGACGAAGACGCAGTCGCCCTGCTCGGTGATTGGGATCGCCTTGGTGACGACGACGTAGCCGTCGACCGGGGAGCAGAGGAGCTCCGGCGCCCGGTCCGGACGATCGAAGAACCAGAGTCGCCCCACCGGCTCTCCGGCTGCGACCGGATCACCGGGCTCGAGCATCCCCTCGAACAGCCCGTCCTCGGGAGAGACGACGATCGTGTCGGGATTGCGGCCGTCGAGGATGATCGCGGGCGGGAGGCCGAGCGAGGCGCGTGTCTGCACCTCGCCCTTCATCACGCCGACGTGCCGGAGGACATTGTTGAGGCCACTCCAGGCGAGCCGGTGCACGGGAGCCGGGACGCGCCCGCCGCCGCCGAGCTCGGTCGTGATCACGAGCTTGCCCTGGTTCTCGGCTTCCACGGGCAGCAGCCCGGAGCCGTTGACGTCGATGTAGAGGTAGTGCCAGTCGCTGCACCAGGCCTCCATCCCTTCCAGCATCGCCTTCCGCTGTCGGAGGTCGTCGACGACGTGCATGTGCGAGCAGGGGAGGAACCAGGCGGTGCGCCCGCCGGAGTGCATGTCGATGACGACGTCCGCCATCGGGAACAGAAAGCGCGTGAGGTAATCGGCGAGCTGCTCGTTCGGCGGGCCGTCCGGGCGGCCGGGGAACGACCGGTTGAAGTTCGCGCCCGAGGGCCAGTTGCGCGTGTTCGCCATCGCTGCGGCGGGTGAGAGGCGCGGAATCACGATCACCCGACCCGTGACCTGATCCGGTTCGAGCTCCTGCACGAGGCGCAGTGCTGCGACCTGGCCCTCGTACTCGTCACCGTGGTTCCCGGCGAGCACGAGCACCGTCGGCCCGTCGCCGTTCGCGATCGACGCGATGTGGACGAACGTGCTCGCCCAGCCCGCGGTGTTCGTGATCTTCGGGAACGCGAGGTGCCCGATCTGCTTGCCGGGAGCGGTGAGGTCGATCGAGCAGGAGACGGGAGTGCTCATATGCCGACCTCCGCTCCGCCGCCCGCAGGGCGGGCAGCAAGCACAGTGGCGGAGCTTGCTGCAACGATCATTCGGGGTCTCCCGTTGCAGCAAGCTCCGCCAGGAGCGCCTCGCGTGTGATCCGCTCCCCGACGAACGCGAGCCCCTCTCCCTGGGTGACGAACGCACGCGCGCGCATGCCGAGGAGGAGCCCCGTCCGCTCGGCCGGGACGTCGACCGGCGGTCGTGACGGCTCGTCGAACGCCCAGATGCGGACGATCGGCTGCCCGCGCTCGACCGTCTCCCCGGGCATCACGAGCGCCTCGGCGATCCCGCTCACGGGTGCTCTCGTCTGATCCATCAGGCCGCTCCCGAGCTCGGTCACGGTCTCGTCCGCGCCCCGCGCGTCGTAGATGCGCGCGGGCGGGAGCCCGAGCGACGCCCGCGTGACGACGTCGCCCTCGAGGACGCCGAAGTGGCGCAATACGTTCGTCAGTCCGCTCCACGCGAGCTCGTGCACGGATCGCGGGATCAGCCCGGCGCCCCCGAGTTCCGTGGAGACGATCGTCTTGCCCTGTGCCTGCGCGGCCGTCGGGAAGTAGTTGTCGCCGGCCGTGTAGAGGAAGTGGATGTCCGAGTTCCAGGCCTCCATCGCCTCGAGCATCGCCT
>DAIOGR010000484.1:0-1810 GCA_036745155.1 Gaiella sp. | reverse complement strand
ACGCTCTCGGTGTAGAAGGCGGCGCCCTCGGGCGTGCGGTAGTTCGAGCGGATGATCGTCGTGTTGCGGCCGGCGGCGCCGGCGCCGATGTAGCTCTTCTCCAGGATCGCCACGTTCGTGATGCCGTGGTGCTTCGCCAGGTAGTAGGCGGTGGCGAGGCCGTGCGAGCCGCCGCCCACGATGACGACGTCGTAGTGCCGCTTGAGCGAGCCCGGGCGGCGCAGCACCTGCTTGCGGAAGAAGATGTCCTTCACGATCCGGCTCCGAGCGCGTCGACTCCGACGAGCCCGCCGCCGAGCGCCCCGGCGCGGTCGAGGACGACCTCCGACAGGTAGTGGCCCAGCTCCTGAGCGAAGACGAGCCAGTAGCCGCCGCCGCGCTGCAGCACGTGCGCGGTCACGTGCGCCACCTCGCCACCCGACGGGAAGTGATGGATGTGCGTCAGCCGGCGCAGCACGGTGTCCGCCTCCGGGCCGACAATCGCGATCACGGACAGCGCGCCCGTGACGTCGAGGACGAAGCGATCGGACGTCTGCTCCCGCACCCTGGGCGCGAGCGAGGGCGCGCAGAGTACGAGGGCGCGCCGCTGCGAGATCGGGTACCAGACGATGCCGTCGCCCTCGACCGGCTCGCCGGCGGGACGCACTTCGAACTTGGCAAGGTGGGAGATGTCGGCCACGCCGACGTGCGCGAGCCACCCCTCTTCGCCGGGAACCGAGACAGGGACGAGCCAGCCGCCCCGCTCCTCGAACGTGGCGCCCGCGTCGCGGAAGCGTCGCTCGAGCGACGACTTGGCGACCGGATGGAACGCGCCCTGATCGGCTGCGGCGCCGACGCTGAGGAACTCGAGCACGCTCATGCCTTCAGCCTCGCTCCCTCGGGGTCGAAGAAGGCCCCCAGGTGGACGGTCATCGGCACCGGCTGCCCGTCGACCTGCACGTCGAAGCGCCCTCCGTCCACGGCGAGGTGAACGGGGACGACGGCGAGCCCGATCACCTTGTCGAGCTCCAGGCTCCTGCGCACACTCGTCACGCGACCTGCGGACCTGCCGTCGACGACGACCTGTCCACCCTCGACGGGCAGCTTGCCGGTCGGGCTCTCGAACCCGACGAGCATCCACTTGAGCCCGCGCTCGGCCACCTGCTCGACCGCCCACTTGCCGACGAAGTCGGGCTTGTCGGACTTCACGATCCAGGGCATCGCCGCCTCGAGCAGGTTCGACTCGGAGTCGGTGTCCTGGCTCACGATCACGTGGCCCTTCTCGAGCCGCAGGATCCGCTGGGGCTCGAGGCCGAACGGCGCCACACCGAGATCGGCTCCCTGCTCGAGCAGGGTGTCCCACACGTGCTCGGCGTGCGGGCTCGGCAGGTGCAGCTCGTAGCCGAGCTCGCCGACGAAGCCGATGCGAAGGCCGAGCGACGGCACGCCGGCGACGCGCAGGTGCTTCGCGTCGAGATAGGCGAAGCCCTCGTTCGACATGTCCGCGTCCGTGAGGCGCTCCATCAGCGTGCGGGCATTCGGGCCGGCGACGTTGATGGCGGCGAGCGCCCCCGTCACCTGCACGAACTGGACGTCCATGAACCAAACGGCGTTCCACCACGTGAACCACTGGTAGACGCTGTCGGCGCCGGTCGACGTGGTCGTCACGTAGAAGGTGTCGTCGTCGAGCCGCGCCACGGTGCCGTCGTCCATGATCCGGCCCGAGTCCGTCGTCAGCACGCCGTAGCGGATGCGCCCCGGCTTCAGGTCGGAGAAGCGGTTCGGGTAGACGCGGTCGAGGAACGCTCCGGCCTCGGGGCCCTTGACGAGG
>DAIOGR010000483.1:0-1812 GCA_036745155.1 Gaiella sp. | reverse complement strand
TGCTCGGCCCCTTGGGTGGGCGGTCGCTCTCCTTGGCGGAGGTGGTGACGGAGACCAGTCGGATCAGGGTGGGCGGCGCGGCATTCGCATCGCCGGACAGGGCGAGGAACGCGAAGAACATGGCGGCGAGGGCGACGGGGCGGGGCACGACACGCATTGTTGCTGCGCGGAGCCGGTTCGGGCGACCCTGTGGGGAGGATCAGCTGCAGGCGGTGGGCGTGATCGGGCCGCCGGGCCCGTCTTTGTAGTAGCTCGCTCCGCCGTGCGTCGAGCGGAGGCAGTACGCGGCGGCCGACGACGAGAGGATGCTGATCCCGGTGGAGACCCCCTCGGCGTACGTCTCCAGATCGGCGGGCGTCACCCCGGCGTACGAGTCGTTGTCGGCCCAGTAGGCCGTCAGTGCAGGCAGGGCGGCGCGCAGGTTTGCCTGCGCTGCCGTCCTGTCGGCGCGCCTGTCGAACCCCAGGTAAGAGGGAACCGCGATCGCGAGCAGGATGGCGAGGATGACGAGCGCGATGAGCAGCTCGATGAGGCTGAAGCCGGGCTCCTCACGGGCGAGTCGGCGGCTTCCGGTGAGGGCGTGGCGAGGCACTTGTCGGGTTATCCCCCTGAAAGGGTGACGCCGCCACCCTCGATCGAGGGATTCCCCGGATCGTCGCTCCCCCGCCGGAGGGAGGGGCCACGGCCGCGCGGGATACATTCCCCCGATGCTCCAGCTGCGGCCCAACTGCGAATGCTGCGACCGTGACCTGCCGCCCGAGAGCCTGGAGGCCCGCATCTGCACGTTCGAGTGCACGTTCTGTGCCGGTTGCGCGGAGAGCCGCTTCGCCGGGATCTGCCCGAATTGCGGCGGCGACCTGGCACGCCGGCCGGTGAGGCCGGCGGCACTGCTCGTGAAGTACCCCGCGTCGCGCGAACGCGTCGTCAAGGCGCATGCGGCCTGCGCCGGCTCGGCGTAGGTGCGCCGTGGCCCGTGTCGGTGCGCTAGCCGCCTGCCGCGAGGGCCACGAGTGAAACGGCACTGCCGAGGGACAGTCGGTCGGTGTTCACGACGAGGTCGTACTGCGTCGGTAGCTCGGTCTTCGCGCCGTAGAAGCGCCGTAGGTAGTCGGCGCGCGCGGCGTCGGACTGATCGACGGCCCGTTCAGCGTCCTTCTCGTCGAGCTTCCCCTCCGAAGCGATGCGCGCCCGTCGGACCGAAGGCGAGGCCGTGACCAGCACGCGGAGGACGTCCGGCAGCGAGGCCAGGGCATGCGAGGCTGCGTGGGCGACGATCACCGTCCTGCCGCGAGCGGCCGTCTCTTCGATGGCGGAGGTGATGAGGTCGCGCAGCGCGCTGCTGATCGGCGCCTCCGGCACGCCGAGACTGCCGCCGCGGAAGGCGAGAGTAGTGGGGTCGGTGCTCGACCCGAGTCCAGCAACCGCACGCTCGATGAAGGAGCGCCGCCTCTCGACATCGGCCACGACGCTCGGCTTGACGCCACCGTCGGCAGCCGCGCGAAGGACGATCTCCTCATCGACGAGCGCAAACCCGAGCCTCTCGGCGACACCCCGGGCAACCTCCCGCATCCCCGCCCCATCCGGCCCGGACACACAGACGATCCGACACACCATGGCGAGACGCTAGGGGTAGCACCCCCGAGGGTCAAGCCCCGCTCACACAGACGGAAGCGTCAGCGGCCATCGACCGTCGGCTGACGTATGCTCGAGCGACAACGGGCCACCCTCGGCCCCGGCCTGCACCGGCTCGACGGAACGCGACTTCGCCGAGTGCGCCGGTTGACGTGAGCAGGCGCCCCGCGCGGCGGGGCG
>DAIOGR010000482.1:0-1816 GCA_036745155.1 Gaiella sp. | reverse complement strand
ACGATCGAGGCTCGCGGCCGCATCGAGAACCTGGAGGAGCTCGTCGGCGTCGCCCGCGAGTACCGGGAGAGCCGCGAGGAGCAGTCGCTGTCCGGGTTCCTGCAGGAGATCTCGCTCGTCTCCGACCAGGACGCGCTCGGCGCCGAGCAGTCGCTCGTGACGCTGATGACGATCCACAACGCGAAGGGCCTCGAGTTCCGCGGCGTCTTCGTGATCGGGATGGAGGAGGGGATCTTCCCGCACTCGCGCTCGATCGAGGAGAACGAGATCGAGGAGGAGCGGCGGCTCGCCTATGTCGGCATGACCCGTGCCATGGAACGGCTGACCCTCGTGCACGCGATGGCGCGCTCGCTGTACGGCCGGCGCGACTACAACCTCCCGTCGCGCTTCATCGACGAGCTGCCGGCGACCGTGGCACGTGAGCGCCTGCGGCCTTCCTCGTGGTCCGGCTATGCGTCGCCGCGTCAGCTGGCGGCACCGTCCCGCGGCGCCTCCGAGCTCCCGTCCCTGCAGACGGGCGACTCCGTGCGCCACGGCTCGCTCGGCGAGGGCGTCGTCACCCGGATCGAGCCCGGCGGCGTCGTCACCGTGCGGTTCGCCGGCGACGGCAGCGAGCGGCGGCTGATGCTGGAGTACGCGCCGCTGGAGAAGATCGGCTGATGGCCGTCCGTGTTCGTCCCACCCGCGACCTCGAGGAGTACCTCGACACGCTCGAGGCGATCAACCACTATTTCGGCAGCGAGCGCGACCCGGAGCGCGGCGAGCGGTTCTCCCGGCTTCTGCCGTTCGAGCGGTTGCATGCAGCCTTCGACGGCAAGGCGATCGTCGGGAGTGCGGGAGTGTTGCCGTTCGATCTGACGGTGCCGGGCGGCGAGGTCCCGTGTGCGGGGGTGACGGTCGTCGGAGTGCTGCCAACCCACCGGCGGCGCGGGATCCTGAAGGCGATGATGCGCGAGCAGCTCACCGACGTGCGAGAGCGCAGCGAGCCGATCGCGGCGCTCTGGGCCTCGGAGGAGACGATCTACGGCCGCTTCGGCTACGGCCTCGCGTCGCTCGACGCGATGATGCGCGCGACGCGGGTGCACGCGGCGCTGCGTCCAGACCTGCCGCAGGAGGGGACGGTCCGCCTGGTCGGCCGCGAGGAGGCGCTGCGGGTGATCCCGCGCGTGTACGAGCGCGTACGCCGCCGCACCCCCGGCTTCGTCTCCCGGTCGGCCGACTGGTGGGAGGTGAGGACGCTCAACGACGAGCCGTCGCGCCGTCACGGCGCCGGCGTGCTCAACCGCGCCGTGCTCGAGCTGGACGGCAGGCCCGCAGGGTACGCCCTCTACCGGATCCGGCTCGAGTTCGAGGACGCGACGAACACGAGCAAGGTGCACGTGCTCGAGGCGGTCGGCGACTCCGCCGTCGCCACTCGGGAGGTGTGGCGGTTCCTGCTCGGGATCGACTGGGTGGAGGAGATCCACTGCGACCTGCTGCCCGTCGACCACCCGCTGCTCCTGCTCGTGCAGCGGCCGAACCGGCTCGCGTGGAAGGTGTTCGACGGCCTGTGGGTGCGTCCGGTGGACGTGGCCGCGGCGCTCCAGGCACGGGGCTACGCCTCCGACGGCCGCGTCACGCTCGAGGTCACCGCCGACCCGCATTTTTCGGACAACGTCGGCACGTGGACCGTCGACGGCGGCGCCGTGCGCCGTTCCGGCCGGCGGCCCGACGTTCGGCTCGACGTGCAGGCGCTCGGCGCCGCGTATCTCGGCGGCTTCTCGTTCGCACGCCTGGCGGCGGCCGGCAGGGTGGAGGAGGCCGCGCGCGGCGGCCT
>DAIOGR010000481.1:0-1840 GCA_036745155.1 Gaiella sp. | reverse complement strand
CTGATTCCGTTCATCACCGCCAGGTTCGCCCTCGGCTACGCGAGCGCGGCGCTGCTGATGCTCTCCGTCACGATCTCCTCGTCGCTCGTGCAGCCGCTGTTCGGCCTCTGGTCGGACCGGCGCGGCGCCCTCTGGCTGATCCCCGGAGGCGTGGCGCTCGCCGGCGCCGGTGCGGGCCTCGCCGCCGTGGCGCCGAGCTACGCGCTCGTGCTCGCCCTCGTCTTCGCCGCCGGGATCGGCATCGCCGCCTTCCACCCCGAGGGAGCCAAGTTCGCGACGTACGCGAGCGGTCTCAGGCGCGCCAGCGGGATGGCGTACTTCAACATCGGCGGCAACACGGGCTACGCGCTGGGCGCGATCGTGACGACGCCGCTCGTCGTCTGGCTCGGGCTCACCGGCGGGCTCGTCGCGATCGTGCCCGTGCTGCTGGCGGCGCTCGTGCTGATGCGCCTGCTGCCGTCGTTCGCGCAGCTGCAGCCGGCTCCGGGCAGCCGCTCCCGGCCGGCGGGTGACGACCGGCGGGGTGCCATGGCGCTCCTCGGCCTGGTGATCGTGCTCCGCAGCGTCGCCTGGTTCGCGCTGCTCACCTTTGTCCCGCTCTGGTACGTCGCGGGCGGAAGCTCCAAGGCCGACGGCAACCACATGCTCTCCCTGATGCTGCTCGCGGGCGCGTTGGGGACGCTGCTGCTCGGCCCGATCGCCGACCGAGTCGGCCTGCGGCGCACCCTGCTCGTCACCCAGGCCCTCTTGCCTCCCCTGATCCTCGTCTTCGTGTTCGTGGGGGGCGTGCCGGGCGCGGTGGCGCTGATGCTCGTCGGCGTCTGCGTCGTCGGCACCTTCGGCGTCACGATGGTGCTGAGCCAGCTCTACCTGCCGCGCCACGTGGGCATGGCGTCCGGGCTTGCAGTCGGCCTCGCCATGGGCCTCGGTGGCGTCGCGGCGGTCGCGCTCGGCGCCGTCGCCGACGCCGTCGACCTGCAGACGGCGCTCACGATCAGCGCGGTCGCACCTGCGCTCGGGGTCGTCGTGTGTCTCCTGCTGCCGGCTCCTGCACCTGCGCCTATGCTTGCCCTCGAGCCGGCGACGACGTAGTCTGCGGTTCGACTGACCGTTCAATCAACCACATCGGAGGCAGCTTCGCGATGACCGTCCAGGAGTTCTTCGACGCACTGCCGGGCAAGGTCGATCCCGACAAGACCGCCGGCATGAACAACAGCTACGTCTTCGACATCGACGGCGTGGGCGCGTGGACCGTGTCGGTCGCAGACGGTGCCGTCTCTGTCGTCCAAGGCGCGAACGACGCCGACTGCACGATCTCCGCCAGCGAGGAGACGCTGATGAAGATCGCGAACGGCGAGGCGAACGCGACGACCGCGTACATGACCGGCAAGCTGAAGATCAAGGGCGACATGGGCGCTGCCCTGAAGCTGCAGAAGCTCTTCTAGCGGCACGGTTGAAGCGCTTCGTGCGCCGCAGTAGCATCGATCACAACCTGCTTCGGCAATGCGCCCACGCTCGCGGCGCGCCGGGCGACGACAGGAGGAGGCACCATGCCCAAGTACGTGACTCTCTACAACTGGACCGACCAGGGCATCGCGAACGTCAAGGACACGGTGAACCGCTACCAGGCCGCCAAGCAGCTCGTGGAGAGCAAGGGTGGCAAGATCGAAACGATTCTCTGGACGACGGGCCAGTACGACCTCGTCGTCGTGGCGGATTTCCCGGACGACGAGACGGGGACGGCGGTTGCCCTCCAGCTCGCCTCCGCCGGCAGCCTGCGCTCGGTCACGATGCGAGCCTTCACCGAAGGTGAGATGACGGGGATCATCGAGAAGATGGG
>DAIOGR010000480.1:0-1845 GCA_036745155.1 Gaiella sp. | reverse complement strand
CGCAAGATCAGCGTCGAGACGATCAAGCGCATCGGGCGCTACGCGATCACCGTCGACGTGTTCGAAGGCGTCACGGCCGACCTGAAACTGCTGGTCGTCCCCGAGGGAGGCGAGCTGCCGCCCGAGGAGGAGCTGGCCGCGATGGAGGCCGCCGAGGCCGCAGCCGCAGCCGAGGCCGCAGCTGCAGCCGCTCCGGCGGCGGCGGAGCCTGTGGAGCTCGAGCTCGAGCCCGTGGAGGTCGCCGCAGAGGGCGGCGTCCGCGAGGGCGAAGGTGACCTCGAGCCTGTCGCGGCAGCGTCCGGCGGGGCCGAGGCCGGTGACGCGGAAGACACCGCCGAGGAGCCCGCCGAGGAGGCGTAGCTCACCGCTCGGGGGTCACATGAGTGCGAGAGGAGGGCGGCCACGGCCGCCCTCTCTCGTTCCACCGGTTTTCCACATCCGGCTCTCGCCCTGTGGAAAATCCGACGCGGTGGCCGCACGATGCGGGCGCGTCGTCCCCAGTTGCGAGGCTCGCGGTTGTGGACGGCAGTGTGAGGAACAGCCGGGGCCTGTGGAACAATGACCGAACGTATGTTCCTGATTCGCTGCAGAGCGCCGTTTCCGGCCATGCCTGGCGAGGGCACCGTCCCGCTGCGACGCGCACTGTGCACAGGCGACCTGGACGCTGCAGAACCGGTTTGATGCTCCGGTGACCGATCTCGCCGTCCCCCGCAGCGGAGCCCCCTCCGGTGCGATCGTGCCGCCCCAGAACCTCGAGGCCGAGGAGTCCGTGCTCGGGGCGATGCTGCTGTCACCGACGGCGATCGGGGCGGTCACCGAGGTGCTCGACGGCTCGGACTTCTACCGGGAGTCGCACGGCACGATCTACCGGGCGGCGCTCGCCCTGTACGGCAAGGGGGAGCCGGTCGACGCGATCACGCTCTCGAACGAGCTCGACGAGCGCGGCGAGCTCGAGCGGGTCGGCGGCAGCGCCAAGGTCGCCGAGCTGGCGGCGCTCGTGCCCTCCACCTCGAACGCCGAGCACTACGCGCGGATCGTGAAGGAGATGGCGACGCTGCGCGGGCTCGTGCGCGTCGGCCAGGAGATCCAGCGGCTCGGGCAGGACCGCCCCGGGCAGACCACCGACCTCGTCGACCGGGCCGAGCAGATGGTGTTCGAGCTCGCCCAGGAGCGGGTCACCGGCGACTTCGCGCACATCAACGATCTCCTCAAGGAGAGCTTCGCCCGGATCATGCACCTGTACGAGTCCGGGGTCGACATCACCGGTGTCCCGTCCGGTTTCCGCGAGCTCGACAAGCTCACGTCGGGCTTCCAGCCGGGCAACCTGATCATCCTGGCGGCGCGCCCCTCGATGGGGAAGTCGGCGCTCGCCCTGTGCACGGCCGTCAACCTTGGCGTCCGTCACGAGACGCCGGTGGCGCTGTTCACGCTCGAGATGTCCAAGGCCGAGGTGACGCAGAGGATGATGTGCAGCGAGGCGAAGGTGGAGTCACAGCGCCTACGCTCCGGCCGCCTCGCCCAGGACGACTGGCCGCGCCTCACGGCCGCCTGCGACAAGCTGATGAAGGCCCCGATCTACGTGGACGACACCGGCTCGATCACGATGATGGAGCTGCGCTCCAAGGCCCGCCGGCTCAAGTCGCGCGAGCCGGGCCTCGGCATGATCATCGTCGACTACCTGCAGCTGATGACGTCCGGCTCCAACCCGGAGAACCGCGTGCAGGAGGTGTCGCAGATCTCGCGTGCGCTGAAGGTGCTCGCCCGCGACCTCGAGGTGCCGATCCTGGCGCTCTCGCAGCTGTCCCGCGCGGTCGAGCAGCGCCACGACAAGCGGCCGATCCTCTC
>DAIOGR010000479.1:0-1846 GCA_036745155.1 Gaiella sp. | reverse complement strand
GAGCCGGCCTTCGAGGTGGGGACGTTGGTGGCGTCGCCCAGCGCGAAGACGTTCGGTCGGGCGAGCGACTGCAGCGTGCCCGGGTCGGTGGGGACGAAGCCGAGCGAGTCGCCCAGACCTTCCGAGCGCTCGACGTACTCGGCGCCGGCGTGGAGCGGAACCGTGACGAGCAGGTCGAACGGGATCTCGCGCCCGTCGAAGGAGACGAGACGCCCGCCGGGCCCATCGACCTCGCCGGCGGCGAACTCGACCTCGAGACCGATACCCTTTTCTTCGAGCAAGTACGTCAGGTGCTTGGACGCGATGGGCTTCGTGAAGCACCCGTCGAGCGGCGTCGCGAGCGTGATCTCGCTGCGGCCGCGGATCCCCCGCTCGCCTAGGTACCAGTCGGCGAGGAAGGCGAACTCGATCGGGGCCACCGGGCACTTGATCGGCATGTCGACGATGTTCACGACGAGGCGGCCGCCGTCGAAGCGCTGCAGCGCTTCGTGCAGCGCCGCCGCGCCCTCAGGCGTGTAGAAGGTGAAGACGTTCTCCATCCAGCCGGGACCGGTGAGCCCTTCCGTCTCCTCGGGGGCGAGGCGGGCGCCGGTCGCGACGACGAGAACGTCGTAGAGAAGCCTCGTCCCGTCGGCCAGCTCGACACGGTTCTCGTCGAGCTCGACGCGGTCGATCTCGGTCTGGTGGAAGGCGATGCCCTTGTGAAGCTGCCGGTGGCGCGGCCGCACGATGTCTTCGGCGTGCGCGAGCCCGAAGGGGACGAACAGCAGCCCCGGCTGGTACACGTGGGCGTCGTCCTTGTCGACGACGGCGATGTCGGCCTCCTCACGGCTGTAGAGGCGCCGCAGCCGGTTGGCCATCAGTGTGCCCCCGGTGCCGCCGCCGAGAATGACGATCTTGTGTCCCATCTCCATACCTCGCTCGCTCGCAGTGCTCTCGAGCTGCAGTGTCGCCGCGGCTCCGGCGCGCCACAAGCGAGGAAATCCCCTCCGGCGGTGCGGGCAACTACGCGGGCAAATCCGAGTCGCCACGGGTCGCCGGGCGGCTACCCTGCGGGGGATGGACGTGACAACCGAGACCTTCGAGCAGGACGTGGTCGAGCGGTCGCGCGAGGTGCCGGTCGTGGCCGACTTCTGGGCCGAGTGGTGCGGGCCCTGCCGGGCACTCGGCCCGGTGCTCGAGGAGCGGATCGCCGCTCGCGCGGGCGCCGTCGAGCTCGTCAAGATCGACGTGGACGCGAACCAGGAGCTCGCCCAGCGCTTCGGTGTCAGCGGCATCCCGGCCGTGAAGGCCTTCCGTGAAGGCCAGGTCGTGTCCGAGTTCACGGGCGCGCGCTCCTCGACCATGGTCGACACCTTCCTGGACGAGCTGCTGGCGCCGCCCCGCGCCGACATGCTGGTGGAGGAGCTGCGTGCTTCGGGCGAGTTGCCGGAGGTCGTGGCGGCGCTCGACCGTGACGACGTCGAGGGCGCGCTCGCCTGGATCGTCGCGGCCGTGTCGCCCGCGCCGCAGACCCAGCGTGAGCGCCTGCGCGAGGTGGCGGTGGCCCTGTTCGAGCGGCTGGGGCCGGAGCACGAGCTGGCCTCGACGTATCGGCGCAGGCTCGCCGCCGCGCTGTACTAGTGGGGGTTGAGGAAACGTTGCGCCCGTTACCCCCGGGCGCGCGAAGCGCGCCCCTTCAGGAGCTCGCGGGTCAGCCGCGCAGCGGCTGACCCGCGAACAGCAAGCATCGAGTGGGGCTTGTCGCAACGAGCATTTCGAGTCGAACGTTGCGACAAGCCCCACTGCACGGCGCTACCGGCCGGCGAGGAGTGCGCGGTACCGGTCGGCCCAGCGGGCCGTGCTG
>DAIOGR010000478.1:0-1847 GCA_036745155.1 Gaiella sp. | reverse complement strand
CCATCCAGTTGTCGTTCGTCGTCACGACGCACGGCGCGATGAAGACGTGCTCCTCCAGCGTCGAGTAGGCGGTGATGTAGGCATCGGCCTGGATCTTCGTCATGGCGCCGATCGTGGTGTCGTTCTCGATCAGCGAACCGCGACCGACGACGACGTCGTCTCCGATCGTGACGCGCTCCCGCACGCACGACTGGTCGCCGAGGATGACGCGCTCGCCGACGGTTGTGCCGGCGAACACGATCGCACCGGTGGAGACGATGGAGCCGGCGCCGATCACCGTCGGGGGCAAGGGCTCCCGCTTCGCCGTCGAGCGGGGCGACAGCGTCGGCTGCTTGCCGACGACCGCATGCTCGAGCACCTTCACTCCCTCGCCCAGCACCGTTCCCGGGTGGACGACGGCGGTGGGGTGGATCTCGGCGCTCACGCGGGCGCGCCGGTGTGGAGCGAGGTGGTCAGGCGATCGAGCGCCCGCACGACGGCGAGCCCGTCGAGTGCCTCGCGATGGTCGCCCGGCCCCTCTGCGACGAGGCGGAGGAAGTGCTGCATCTCGAGCCGCAAGGGCTCGTCGTTCGGGATCTTGGGGCTGAAGATGTCGCCGGTGCGGGTGCGCCACTCCCCGTAGGTCTCGGCCGGCTCCCACGGGGCCTTCTCGTACACGGTCACCTTCCGCTCGAGCTCCATGTCGTCGAAGACGACCATCTTCTCGAGCCCGACCACCGTCATCCGCCGCATCTTGTGCGGGTCGAGCCACGAGAGGTGCATGTGGGCGATCCGGCCGGAGGGGAAGCGGAGGAAGCAGAAGACCACGTCCTCGATGCCCTTCTGCAGCCGGTCGATGCCGTGCGCGACGGCTTCGCTCGGCTCCTCGCCCAGCAGCCAGAGGATGACGGAGAGGTCGTGGACGCCGAGCGACCAGAGGGCGTTTTCGTTCGAGCGGATCACGCCGAGGTTCTGCCTGTTGCCGTACACGCAGGCGACCTCGCCGAGCTGCCCCGTGTCCACGAGCTCCTTCACCTTGCGCAAGCCGGGGTGGTAGAGGAGCAGGTGGCCGGGCATCAGCACCTTGCCCGCGGCTCGTGCGAGCTGCACGAGCTCCTCCATCTCCGCGCCGCGCATCGCCGGAGGCTTCTCCACGAACACGTGCCGGCCCGCCTCGAGCGCCTGCTTCGCGAGCGCGTAGTGGGTCGGCACGGGCGTTGCGATCACGACGGCGTCGACCGTCTCGTCCGCGAGCATCTCCTCGAAGGACGCGGTCACACGGGCCGACGGGTAGCGCTCGGCGTACTCGGCGCGCCGGTCTGCGTCCGTCTCGCACACCCAGGCCAGGTCGGCGAGCTCGCCGACGACGCGAACGACGTTCTTGCCCCAGCCGCCGACGCCGGCGTGGGCAACGCGGGTCACAGCTTCCAGACCTTGTCGCTCGTGATCCCGCGTCGGCCGATCGCATTGCGCAGGTCGACGACGAGCGCCGCCTCCTCTACGAGCCTCGCGTAGTCGATGCTGGAGTGCGCGGTCGCGATCACGACGGCGTCGTAGGCGGCCGGCTCGAGCGACACCGAGGTGCGCGCGTGGCCGTGCTCCTCGAACGAGGGCACGTGTGGGTCGTGGTAGGCAACCTCGGCGCCGGCGTTGTCGAGCAGCTCGATCAGCTTCACGGCCGGCGACTCGCGCATGTCGGAGATGTCGGCTTTGTAGGCGACCCCGAGCACCAGGATGCGCGAGCCCTTCAAGGACTTGCCGGAGCCGTGGTTGAGCGCCTGGGACACACGCGAGCGGCAGTAGTACGGCATGTTCTGGTTGACCTCGCCGGCGAGCTCGATGAACCGGGTGGAGAAGTCGTACTCGCG
>DAIOGR010000477.1:0-1854 GCA_036745155.1 Gaiella sp. | reverse complement strand
CGCTTGATCTCCTGCGCCGGGCCGAAGCCGAACAGGAGGTTTCGGTCGGGCGGCTGGGCGCAGTACTGCCAGCGCATCACGTCGGCGCCCATGCGCGCGAACGCGTCCTCGGCGTCGATCATGTTGCCCCACGAGCCGTGCATCTCCTTGCCGTGCTCGTCCAGCATCTTCTCGTAGCCGAGCACCTTCCTGAACGGCGCCCGTCCGGTGAGGATCACCGACATCAGCAGCTGGGAGTAGAACCAGAGGCGAATCTGCTCGCGCATCTCCGAGACCCAGTCGGCGGGGAACCAGCGCTCCCACGTGGCGTGGTCCGGAAGATCCGCGGTCGTGAGGCCCTTCGCCGCGCCCGTCGCATAGCCCTCCGGCGTGTACTCCTCCTGCTGCCAGCCGAGTGTGGAGAAGGGGACAATGCCGGCATCGAGCCAGACGTCGCCGACCTCGGGGATGCGTCGCACCGTCTCCCCGCAGCGCTCGCAGTGGATCGGCACCTCGTCGATCCAGGGGCGGCGCAGCTCCTCCAACTGCTCGAGGCCCGAGACCGCGCGCTCCTCCAGCTCCGCCCGCGAGCCGATCACGTTCAGGTGGCCGCAGTCGCAGGGATAGAACGGCAGCGGCAGCCCGTAGTAGCGGCGCCGCGAGATGTTCCAGTCGCCCATGTTGCGCAGCCAGTCGTCCATGCGCTTGCCCATGTAGGCGGGCGTCCACTCGACGGTCGCGTTCGCGTCGAGGAGCTGCTGCCGGACGTCGTCGACGGCGATGAACCAGTCGTCGGAGAGCCGGAAGATGAGCGGCGTGTGGCAGCGCCAGCAGAACGGGTAGCTGTGCTCGTAGGTCTCGGCGCGGACGAGCAGCCCGCGGTCGCCCAGGTCACCGACGATCTGATCGGCGGCCTCGGCGGTGGAGCTGCCGTGCAGCCAACCGTACTCCGGATAGAAGCGGCCGCTCTCGTCGACCGGCGTGAGCACGGCGAGATCGTGTACACGGGAGAGCTCGAAGTCCTCGCCGCCGCAGCCGGGCGCGATGTGGACGATGCCCGTGCCGGTGTCGAGCGCGACCTCGTCCCAGGGGATGACCCGATGCTCGACCTGCGCGCCGGGCTCGAGCGTGTCGAACGGCCCCTGGTAGCGGCGGCCGACGAGCTCCGCGCCCTTCACACGGCGCGTGAACGTCTCGTCGGGAAAGAGGCCAACGGCGACCCAGTCGCCGTTCTCGAGCAGGCCGTAGTCGGCCTCCGGGTTGACCGCGGCCGCGACGTTCGCCGGCAGCGTCCACGGCGTCGTCGTCCAGACGACGAGATGCTCACCGGCCGCGTCGAGGAGCGGGAAGCGTACGTACAGGGACGGGTCGATGCGATCCTCGTAGTGGCCGTGCAGCTCGTGCGCCGAGATCGAGGTGCCGCAGCGCGGGCACCACTCGGTCGAGCGGTGGCCCGTGGTGAGCCAGCCCCGCTCGTGCACGAGGCGGAGGAACCGCCAGATGTACTCGATGTTCGTGTCGGAGAAGGTGAAGTAGTCGTTGCCCCAGTCCATCCACTGGCCGAGGCGGATCGAGCCCTTCGTCAGGTCGCGGGACGAGCGGACGACGACGTCGCGGCACTTGCGCGCGAACTCGGCCAGCCCGTACTCCTCGATCTCGCGCTTGGAGTTGAGCCCCAGGTCGCGCTCCACCCCGACCTCGATCCACAGGCCCTGGCAGTCGAAGCCGTTCTGGTAGCGCTGGTGGTAGCCGCGGAGGGCCTTGTAGCGCTGGAACACGTCCTTCAGCGTGCGGCCCCACGCCGTGTGCACCGCGAGCGCCTTGTTGGCGGTCACCGGGCCGTCGAAGAAGCTGAAGATCGGGCCGTCGGCGTTC
>DAIOGR010000476.1:0-1866 GCA_036745155.1 Gaiella sp. | reverse complement strand
CCCTCTTCGCGGCCCGCGCAGGACAGGGGCTCGGTGCAGCGCTGCTCTCACCTGCAGCGCTTGCGATCATCATGACCGCGTTCCAGGGGAACCAGCGGGCGAAAGCGCTCGCCGCGTGGGGCGCAGTCGGAGGCGCGGGCGCCGCCATCGGCGTGTTCGTCGGCGGTCTCCTCACCGAGTTCGGCGACTGGCGCATGATCTTCTACGTCAATCTGCCGGTCGCTGGGGCACTCGCGATCGCCGCAGTGAAGGTTGTGCCCGCCGATCGGCAGAAGCCGCGCTGGCGAGGGCTCGACCTCCGTGGAGCCGTGCTCGTCACGACGAGTCTCGGTGCCATCGTCTTTGCGATCACACAGGGTGAGGCAGCCGGCTGGACGTCGCTCCAGACGCTGCTGTCCGGTCTCGGCGGCGTTGCGGGCCTCGCTGTCTTCGCCGTGTTCGAGCTTCGCACCAACGCACCGCTGCTGCGCATCGAGCGGCTTGCGGATCGTGCCGTCGGCGGTGGCGTCTTCCTCATGCTCGCGGCGGCCGGTTCGATCTTCGGCCTCTTCCTGCTCAGCTCGCTCTACCTGCAGAACGTCCTCGGCATGGGGCCGCTCGCGACCGGTCTCGCCTTCATTCCTCTCGCGCTCGCGGCTGGGATCGGCGCGCACGCGGCCGGTCACATCGTCGGCCGGCACGGCGTGCGCGGGCCGCTCGCCGGTGCATTCGTCGTCACTGCCGGCGGCATGACACTCCTCGCTCACGTCGGCGAGACCGGCAGCTACGTCCGCGACGTGCTGCCTGGAATGCTCGTCGCAGGGTTGGGGCTCGGCGTCGCCATCGTCTCGGTCTCGATCGCGATCCTCACCGGCGCCCGCGCAGAGGAGACGGGAATGATCTCGGGCCTCAACTCCACCAGTCACGAGATCGGCGGCACGCTCGGTATCGCGATCTTCTCGACGATCGCGGCCGGCACAGGCGTGCTCGCCGGCCCCCAGGCCGCCTCGGGAATCTCCCACGCGTTCGTCGCAGCCGCGATCCTCGCGAGCCTCGCCAGCCTGGTCGCGCTGGCCGTCCTGCCCGGCGCACGTCACTTCGTGGCGAAGCTGCGGCTGAACCCGCTCGCAATGCCGGCTCACTGAGCCCAACCCGAACCAACGCAATCACAACCACATCAAGCTCGTGGGTGCCAGCCCAGCGAGCAGGATGCCGCATTCGAGACGGCGAGCGATCCCAGGCTACCATCGCCGGGATCGCTCGCCGCGTTCCCCACAGCCCCGGGCCGGGCCGAAACAGAAACCCTCGACCGCTCCGGAGGGGATGCACAACGCCACTCGGCCGGGTGGATTCGCCCCCCCATACGCGGTCAACGAAAGGAAACGACATGGCAATAGGATCGACAAAGACGACCGAGCAACCGACGGCGACAGGGTCGCCGGCCGGGCAGCGGATGAGGGCGATCGTCCAGAAGGAGTACGGCGCGGCCGACGTGTTGGCGGTGGCCGAGATCGAGCGGCCGGTGATCGGAGCCGACGAGGTGCTGGTGCAGGTGCACGCCGCCGGCCTTGACCGAGGCACCTGGCATCTGATGGCCGGTCTGCCCTATGCCGCCCGCCTGGTAGCGGGCCTGCGCGCACCGAAGAACCCTGTTCCTGGCCTCGACGTGGCTGGTGTCGTGGTTGCCGTCGGTAGTGAGGTCACGCGCTTCCAGCCCGGGGACGAGGTGTTCGGTGTCAGCAAGGGCTCGTTCGCCGAGTTCGCCGCCGCCCGCGAGGACAAGCTCGCACTCAAGCCGTCGAGGCTCACCTTCGAGCAGGCCGGTGCCGTGCCGGTCTCCGGGATGACCGCGCTGCGCGGACTGAGCGACGTCGGCCGGCTGCAGGC
>DAIOGR010000475.1:0-1872 GCA_036745155.1 Gaiella sp. | reverse complement strand
CGCACCCAGCGGAACATGCGGATCCACTTCCTCATCGCGATCGGCGTGCTCGTCGCGGCGCTGGGCTTCGACGTGTCGAAGATCGAGCTGATCGTGCTGCTGCTCTCGATCGCGTTCGTCCTCATCGCCGAGATGATCAACACGGCGGTCGAGGCGGCCGTCGACGTGGCGTCCACGGCGTTCGACCCGATGGCGAAGCTCGCCAAGGACATTGCCGCGGGCTCCGTCCTGATCGCGTCCCTGAACGCGGTCGCCGTCGGCTACCTCGTCTTCTCCGGGCAGGTGGCCGACCGCAGCTCGCGCTTCCTCGACAGGCTCTCGAAGACGCCCTCCGAGCTGACCCTGGTGGCGCTCGTGCTCGTGCTCGCGCTCGTGATCGGCATGAAGGCGCTGTCCGGCCGCGGCACGCCGTTGCGCGGCGGGTGGCCGTCCGGTCACGCTGCCGTGGCGTTCGCCGGCTGGATGGCGGTCACGCTGACGCTCGACGCGTCCGACCATCGCTTCCTCGTCTCGTCCCTCGCCTTCATCATGGCCCTGCTCGTGGCCCAGACCCGGGTGGAGGCCGGCGTGCACTCGACGCTCGAGGTGATCACGGGCGGTACCCTCGGTGCCGTCGTGACGCTCCTCATCTTCCAGGTGTTCTCCGCGTGAACGACGACGAGCTGCTCGCGCGGGCCGACGCGATCGCCGAGCGCGCCTATGCGCCGTACTCGCATTTCCACGTCGGCTGCGCGGTGCTGGCCCGCGACGGCCGCGTGATCGAGGGCGTCAACGTCGAGAACGCCGCCTACCCGCTCGGGGTGTGCGCCGAGCGCACGACGTTCGCGCGTGCGGTCGCCGAGGGCTACCGGCCGGGCGACTTCACGGTCGCCGCGGTCACCGCTTCCCCCTGCGGGGGCTGCCGCCAGTGGCTGGCCGAGATGGGCGTGGAGCGCGTCGTCTTCCGCAACGGCGGGCGGATCGTGCGCATGACGGTCGACGAGCTGCTGCCCGAGCAGTTCGACGCGGGCGACCTGACTTGAGGTCGGGCTTCGTCGCCGTCGCCGGCCGGCCGAACGTGGGCAAGTCCACCCTCGTCAACGCGCTCTGCGAGGACAAGGTGGCGATCACCTCGAAGGTCCCGAACACGACCCGGCGCCGCATCTTCGGTGTCGCGAACGGGCCCGACTGGCAGCTCGTGCTCGCCGACCTGCCGGGGTTCCAGCGTCCGATGGATCCGCTCACGACGAGCATGCAGAAGACGGTCGACGCGTCGTTCGAGGACGTCGACGTCGTGCTGCTCGTCGTGTCCGCGCGCGACCGGATCGGCGCCGGCGACCGCTTCGTAGCGCGGCGGGTGTTCTCGCTCGGGGTGCCGGTGATCATCGCGGTGAACAAGATCGACCGGCTCACGCACGGCCACGTCGCCTCCCAGATGAAGACTGCGGCGACGCTCGGCGACTTCCACGCGTTGCATCCGGTGAGCGCGCTCACGAAGGACGGGATCGGAGCGTTGCGCGACGACTTGGCCTTCCTGCTGCCGGAGGGCCCGCAGTACTTCCCGGTCGAGCAGACGACCGACCTGACGACCGAGAACCGGATCGCCGAGGTGGTGCGCGAGAAGGCGCTGCACCTGACCCGCGACGAGGTGCCGCACGCGATCACGGTCGAGGTGGACGAGATCGGCGAGAAGGTGGTGCGCGCCTTCGTGCTGGTGGAGACGGAGTCGCAGAAGGGCATCCTGGTCGGCAAGAAGGGTGCCATGATCCGCGAGATCGGCTCGCGCGCCCGGCCCGAGGTGGAGCATCTGCTCGGCCACCCGGTCTTCCTCGAGCTCGTCGTCAAGGTGCGGCCGAAATGGCGCCGCGACCCCAAGATGCTGGAACGCCTCGG
>DAIOGR010000474.1:0-1873 GCA_036745155.1 Gaiella sp. | reverse complement strand
GTGGGGCTCTCGATGAAGAGGTGGGCGGTGGCCCGGTCGGCGTAGGCGACCTCGTGCGGGTCGAGCTGCAGGCGTCGCAGCGCGAGCGCCATCGCCTCGGCGTCGTTGAGGATGGCGGCGGCGCTCGCGTCGGCCAGGAACTCACGGCGGCGGCTGAGTGCCATCTGGAGCAGCACGGCGGCGAGCGGCGCCAGCAGGAGCGCGACCAGGGCGGCGATCAGCTGCACCGGGTTGCGGTCACGGCTGCCGCGCCCACCGAAGAAGGCCATGCGGAAGGCGAAGTCGCTGATCATCGCGATCACCCCGACGAGTACCGCAGCGAGCGTCATCAGCCGCACGTCGCGGTTGCGGATGTGGGAGATCTCGTGTGCCAGCACCGCTTCGAGCTCCCTCGGCGGCATCAGGCGGCGCAGCCCGCTCGTGACGCCCACGTACACGGTCGAGGGGCGTGAGCCGGCCGCGAAGGCGTTCGGCGCCGGATCGTCCACGAGGTAGACGGGCGGCGTCGCCGGCAGCCCGGCGGCGATGGAGACGTTCTCGACGAGGCGGTAGAGGTCGGGGTCCTCTCGCTTCTCCAGCGGCACGGCGTGCGTGAGGCTGCCGATCATGCGACCCGCGTTCCACCAGGCGAAGAGCCCGTAGGCGAGCCCGAAGGCCAGCAGCCCGATCGCGGCCGAGCGCCCCAGGAACGCCGCCGTGGCCGCGGCGAAGACGACGACGAGGATCGCGAAGGCGAGCACGACGAAGGCGGTGCGAATCCTGTTGGCGCGGATCTGCTGCTGCAGGGTCATGCGGCGGGAAGAGCGGCTACGACGGGAAGGCCACCGCGACGGGGGCGCGGTCGTCCTGGTCGGCGGCGAAGAACTCGCGCGCCCGGAAGCCTGCCGCCCCCGCGAGCAGGAGCGACGGGAATGTCTGCGTCGCGGTGTTGTAGGCGAGCACGGTTGCGTTGTAGTACCGGCGCGCCGCCGCGATCTTGTCCTCCGTGTCGGTGAGGTCGGACTGCAGCTGCAGGAAGTTCTGCGAGGCCTTCAGGTCGGGGTAGGCCTCCGCGACGGCGAAGAGCCGGCCGAGGGCCTGGCCGAGCAGTGAGTCCGCCACACCCGCCTCTCCCGGTGTCGACGCCTGGGCCATGGCAGCCCGGGCCTTCGTCACCTCCTCGAACACGCCCCGCTCGTGCGCTGCGTAGCCCTTCACCGTCTCGATCAGGTTGGGGATCAGGTCGTTGCGGCGCTTCAGCTGCACGTCGATGTTCGCCCAGCCGGTGTCGACCTCGTTCCGGAGGCGCACGAGCCGGTTGAAGAAGTACACGGCGAGCACGAGCACGAACGCGACCACGCCGATCGCGATCAGGATCCAGAGCATGCGCTCAGTCTCGCACGCCGGGGCGGCTTCCCGCAGGAGGCGGTCGGGCTCGGTCGCCGCGGAAGGGCGGCTTTCTTGCCACCCTCGGAAGCGAATTGCCTTGGTGGCGATTTGTTCGCCTTGCATCTTCCCGGCGATGTCGGGAGAATCGCCCTACCCGAATCGCCCCAGAGGAGGCTTCTCGAGATGGCCCGTGACCCCAAGCACGACATCCTGTTCGAGCCGATCAAGATCGGCCCGAAGACGATGAAGAACCGCTTCTACCAGGTGCCCCACTGCAACGGGTTCGGTTCCGAGAAGCCGTTCAGCCAGGCGTACTTCCGCGCCTTGAAGGCCGAGGGAGGCTTCGCCGGCGTCGCCACCGAGTACTGCTCCATCTCGCCGGAGTCCGACGACACCCATCGCATGTCGGCGCGCATCTGGGACGACGGCGACATCAAGAACCTGTCGCTCATGTGCGACATGCTGCACGAGCGCGACGCGCTCGCCGCCTGCGAGCTCTGGTACG
>DAIOGR010000473.1:0-1877 GCA_036745155.1 Gaiella sp. | reverse complement strand
GCGATCTGGAAGCCGGCGCCGAGCTCGGTGTGGTCTGCGAGCGTGGAGAGCCGGGCACGAGCTTCGGGCGTGAGCTCGCTCGCGTCGGGGTAGAAGAGATGGGCGTGAGCGGTGACGTCCGAGCGCCCCACGCGGCCGCGGATCTGGTAGAGCTGGCTGAGGCCGAGCATGTCGGCGCGCTCGACGATCAGCGTGTTCGCCTGCGGGATGTCGATGCCGGACTCGATGATCGTAGTGGAGACGAGCACGTCCGCGTCTCCGGCGAGGAATGCGTGCATGCGCTCTTCCAGGTCACGCTCGCCCATCTGGCCGTGCGCGACGAGGAAGCGCAGGCCAGGGCAGAGCTGCTGCAGCTTGGCGGCGACCTCGTCGATCGTCTCGACCCGGTTGTGGAGGTAGAAGGACTGGCCGTCGCGGGCGTGCTCCCGCTCGAGCGCCACCCTGATCGCCTCCTCGTCGTACTCGTCGACGATGGTGCGGATCGGCCGGCGGCCCTCGGGCGGCGTCTCGATGATGGAGATGTCGCGCAGGCCCGACAGGGACATGTGGAGCGTTCGCGGGATCGGCGTGGCGGAAAGCGCGAGCACGTCGACCTCGAGCCGGAGGGAGCGCAGCAGCTCCTTCTGCGCGACGCCGAAGCGCTGCTCCTCGTCGAGGATGACCAGGCCGAGCTCCTTCGGGATCACGTCGCGCGAGAGCACGCGATGCGTCCCCACGAGCACGTCGACCTTGCCGGCGGCGAAGTCGGCGAGCACCTGCTTCGTCTCGGCGGGCCGCCGGAACCGCGAGACCATCTCGACGCGAACGGGGAAGTCGCGGTAGCGCTCGCGGAACGTGTTCCAGTGCTGCTCTGCGAGGATCGTCGTCGGGCAGAGCACGAGCACCTGCTTCTCGTTCACCGCGACGGCGAACGCGGCTCGCACCGCCACCTCCGTCTTGCCGAAGCCGACGTCACCGCAGACGAGCCGGTCCATGGGGCGCGGCGACTCGAGGTCTTCCTTGACCGCCTCGATCGCGCGCGCCTGGTCGTCCGTCTCGCGGTAGGGGAACGAGGTTTCGAGCCGTTCCAGCCATTCGTTCTGGAGGTCGAAGGTGACACCCTCGGCGCGCTGCCGCTGCGCGTACAGCGCCAGCAGCTCGCCGGCGAGCTCGCGCACGGACTCGCGCGCGCGGGCCTTGAGGTTCTGCCAGGCCTTGCCGCCGAGCTTCGAGAGCGTCGGCGACTTCGCGTCGGCGCCGATGTACTTGGAGAGCTTGCCGAGCTGCTCGTGCGGGACGTAGAGCCGGTCTTCCCCGCGAAAGGCGAGGAAGAGGTAGTCGCGGGTGACGCCGGCCACCTCTTTCGTCTCGAAGCCTAGGAGCTTGCCGACGCCGTGATCCTCGTGCACGACGTAGTCGCCCACACGCAGGTCGGCGAACGACGCGAGTGCCCGGCCGAGCCGGGCGTCGGCGCGCGGGGGCCTCTTGCGAAACACCTGGGTGTCGGGCAGCAGCACGAGCCCGAGCTCGCGCCAGACGAAGCCGCGGCGGGCCCCGGAGACGGCGAAGCTGAGGGAAGGCTCCCTGGAGAGCGGCTCGCCGTCGCCGAGCACCCCCGCTTCGACCTTGCGCAGCAGCGCCCCCTGACGCAGTGCCTCGCCCTTGTGGGGGAACGCGACGACGACACGGTTGCCGGAGCGGAGGAAGCCTGCCAGCTCGTTCTCGGCCTCGGCGAGGCCGCGGGCCGCGATCGCGGGCCGCTGCGCCTCGAACTGGAACGCCTGGCCGCGCGGGAACGGGTCGAGCTCGGCTGCCCCCTCGAGGAGCGGCGGCGGCAGCGACTCCTCCTCGCACACCCGGCGAACGTCGTCCGGCTGCCACACGAGATCCGGCGGGCG
>DAIOGR010000472.1:0-1891 GCA_036745155.1 Gaiella sp. | reverse complement strand
GGTAGGACGCAGGTCTATCTGGGCAGCGAGGAGCTCGAGCTCCTCGACCGCGTTGCGCGCGTCACGGGAGCGTCTCGTTCCGAGCTGATTCGGCGAGCAGTGCGGGGCACCTTTGGTGAGCGAACCAAGGACGACAAGCTTCGCGCCCTCGACGTCAGCGCCGGCTCCTGGCGAGGTCGGGACTTCACCGGTGCGGAGTACGTGGACGCGATCCGCGGTGATCTCGATGTGCGCCTGAACCGTCTCGGCCTCGAGTGAAGCTCGTCGATACGACGGTCGCCGTCGACCACCTGCGAGGCGAGCAATCCGCCACCGGTCTCCTCAGGGGACTCCTCGAGGCAGGAGAGGTACTCGCCGCCAGCGAGGTCGTGCGCTTCGAGCTTCTCGCGGGAGTCCGAGGCGACGAGCTCGAGACGCTCGAGCAGTTCTTCGTGGCGATCACCTGGATAGCTGTCGACGAGGATGTCGCGCGAGCAGCCGGAGCGTTGGCTCGAACGTACCGCAGGGCGCATGGCGGCATCGACGACGCGGACTATCTGATCGCAGCCACGGCTCTCCTCCTGCAGGCCGAGCTGGTGACAACGAACGTGCGCCACTTCCCGATGCTTCCTGACCTGCAGTCCGCGTACTGACGCCCGAGAGCCGTTACCGCGCTGCCGCGGCGAGCGCTGCTCCGTGCAAGATGTCGCGCTCGCTCGCCTCGATCGCGGCGAGGCCGTAGTGCGTCATCACCTCGCGCAGGACGACGAGGCCGCCGACGATCACGGGCGCGCGGGCAGGCTCGAGCCCGGCGACGCGCTCACGCTCGGCGAGAGGCAGCGCGGACAGCATCGCCGTGACGTGATCGACCGCGGCGCGCGAGATCAGGTGCCCGTGGATCCGCGCCGCGTCGTGCTCGGCGAGGCCGAGGTCGATCGCCGCGACAGTGGTGACGGTGCCCGCCACGCCGATCGCAGCAGTCACGCCGAGCCGGGGGAGAAGGGCGCTCACCTCGGCGGCGGCTGCCACGAGCTCGTCGGGGGACGGAGGGTCGTGGTGTAGGAACCGCTCGGTGATGCGGACGCAGCCGGCCTGCAGGCTCGTCGCGAACGTGACGCCGGCCGGCCCGCCGACGAGCAGCTCGGTGGAGCCGCCGCCGATGTCGACGACGAGCGTCTCCCGGTCGAGCGACCGGTCCGAGACGACGCCGCGAAAGGTCGTCTCCGCCTCCTCGCCGCCGTCGAGCAGGCGTGTCGCGAAGCCGTAGCGGCGCTCGAGCTCCGCCAGGAAGTCCGCTCCGTTCGCAGCGTCGCGCACCGCGCTCGTCGCGACCGCGAGCACCCGCTCGGCGCCGAGCGCGTCGGCCTCGGCCCGATAGCCGTCGAGCACGCGGTGCACACGGGCCACAGGCTCCGGCTGGAGCAGCCGCTGCTCGTCGACCCCCTCGCCGAGCCGGGTGATCGCGAGCAGGCGTACGATCTCGTCGACACGCCCGTCTTCGACGTCGGCTACCAGGAGCCGGGTCGAGTTCGTGCCCAGGTCGATCGCCGCGACGCGCATGGGCGACTAGTGCGGCGTCTCACAACGTTCGATCGGAATCGTACGTTGTGAGACGCCGCACTCGATGCTTGTTGCACGGTGGCCAGCTGCTGCGCAGCTGGCCACCGTGATCCTGAAGGGGCGCGCTTCGCGCGCCCGGGGTTCCCGGTGCAACGTTACGAGACGCCGCACTAGCTCGTGTGGCAGTCGTCGCAGAGCCCGTCCGACCCTGCGGTGCCGCGCTCGCAGCGTGAGCAGACGATCCCCGCGCGGACGCCGAGCGCCCCGGGCGTCGCGCCAGGCGCGTCCGACAGCTCACGGTACTCGCGGCGCAGGTCGGCTTCCGTCTGGCCGAGCGCGTAGCTCGGCGAGA
>DAIOGR010000471.1:0-1895 GCA_036745155.1 Gaiella sp. | reverse complement strand
GCCACCGGTCGACGTGCTCTTCCGACCGGAAGAGGTTCATCGTGCTTCAGGTGAAAACGATGTCGTCCCACCACCGGGCGGCAGGGACGAGGCAGTGGAACAGCAGGCTCTCGTCGCCGGGCCGCTGGTCACGCACCTCCACGGTCAGGGCCTCGCCGCAATCGGGGCACGAGCTCTCGATGCGGCCGTCGGTGTGGAGGGCGGCGCAGATCCCGAACGCATCCCAGGCGCAGTTCGCGTACCACCAACGGCCGTCTGCCTGCACGCGGTAGGCCGTCGGGACGGCCGAGAACGGGTTGGCCATTCGGATCTCCGCCGTCCCCGGATTCAGCACCAGCGCGTGCTGCTCGTGCAGCCGCTGCCAGCCGCTGACGACGGCGGCCACTGCCAGATCGCCTTTGCCGGCGACCTCGTGCGCCGTCGGAGCCCTCCCGAGGTCGACGAAGAGGCCGTAGGTCAGCGACCTCAGGCGCAGGTCGTGCTCGTCCACGCTGCGACCCTCTCAGAGGAGGCGCAGCACGTCCAGGGCGCTCCGCCTCGGGCGGGGTCAGAGAAGTGCTCGGAGCACCTGCGCTTCGTCCTCCTCCGCCCCGAGATAGGCGCCGCGGATCACGCTCCAGGCGCGGATCCTGCCGTCGTCCAGCCCGGCCGCCGCAAATGCGGCGATGCGTCGCTCCGTCAGGTCGAGCCGCAGGCGGTAGCCGAGCGGGTTCCACAGAAACGACGGCACGTCATACTCGGCCTCGCCGAGCATGGGCTTCGGGTCGATCGCGACATACCGGCCGCCCGCGCCGAGGATGTTGTGGTGGTGGAAGTCACCGTGCACGAGCGTCGAGCGGCCGGGCGCGAGCGCTTCGTACAGCTCGCGGGCGAGCGGAACGAGCTCGCTTCCGGCCCCGGCGGACGCCTCGGCCTCGTCGAGCCAGCCCGGCACGTGGTCACCGATCCAGCGGAACGGCTCATCGGCCGGCCGCCACAACCGCAGCCCGGTCTCGACGCCGATCTCCGTCGCCTCCTCTTCCGGCATCCCCGAGACGTCGTTGCCCGGCGTCGCCCGTTCGAGCAGGAGCGCACGCCGCCCGCGGTCGTGACGGAGGAGGCGCACGGCACCGTCACCCGCCCACAGCGCGAGCGCGTCCGCCTCCTCGTCGGACTCGTCGTCCTCCGCCGGTGTCACCTTCAGAACCGCGGCGTCGCCGGCCGGCGCGACGTAGGAGTACCGGGCGAGAGCGAACGGCTGCCCCAGCCGGAGTCCCCAGTCCGCCGCAACCTCTGCCGCGATCCGGTGGAGCGGCCCGAGGTCAGGCTGCGGGCTCACGCGGAGAACGTAGCGGCCGCCGGAGCTTGCGTCGCCGCTGGTCGCACCGGCGGCTAGTGGGGTCGCTGCGAGATGGCGCCGCCGATGACGTTCCGGTTCTCCGTGTCGTAGTCCGGCGGTAGCTCACCCGCACGCAGACGACGACGCTGCCGCTCGTCCCTCTGCTTGTGCTCGGCACGCCGCCTGGACAGCCGCTCACGCAGCTTGATCCACATGCCCGCATCATACTCCCGCCGGCGAGGCAGGTCGCCGCCCGATCGACGCGCTCCGGCGCTACCCGACCGTGGGCAGGAACGTCGCCTCGCCCCGCTCCGGCGGAGCGCCGACGATGAACAGCCGCAACTCGGTGTCGTGCGTGTTGGAGAGCTGCAGCGCCGTTCCCGGCTGGACGACGAGCACGCTGCCGCGCTCGAGCTCGTGCCGCTCCGGTTCGTCCCCCTCGCCCATGTGGATCGTGAGCGTCCCGTCCAGGACGACGAAGACCTCCTCCTGGATCGGGTCGATGTGGCGGCGGCCGACGGCGCCCGGCGGGTAGCGGAACAGGTTCGCCCGCGAGCGCGTCATCGCCTCGGACAGC
>DAIOGR010000470.1:0-1901 GCA_036745155.1 Gaiella sp. | reverse complement strand
GTGCCGGCGCTCATGTCGGCGCCGAGCGAGGGCATCACGAAGTCGGCCATCAGAAGGCCATCTCCCGCACGGCCGCGACGACGCGTTCGGCGCTCGGCAGCGCAGCCTCCTCGAGGTGCTTCGCATACGGCATCGGCACCTCGACCCCGCACACGCGCTGTACCGGCCAGTCGAGCAGGTCGAAGCCCTGCTCCATGATCTGCGCGCTGATCTCCCCGGCGAGCCCGCCCGTCTTCCAGCCCTCGTCGACGATCACCACCCGATGCGTCTTCGCGAGCGAGGCGAGGACGGTGTCGGTGTCGAGTGGCCGCAGGGTGCGCAGGTCGATCACCTCGGCCGCAAGGCCGTGCTCCTGCTCCAGCAGCTCTGCGGCGGCGAGGCACTTGCCGAGCGAGCCTCCGTAGGTGACGACGGTGACGTCGGAGCCCTCGCGGCGGACGGCGGCGTGGGCGATGTCGACCGCCCGCGGCTCGTCGTCGATCTCGCCCTCGAGTGGGTACAGCAGCGCGTGCTCGAAGATGAACACGGGATCCTGCTCCTGCAGCGCCGCCAGCAGCATGCCACGTGCGTCCTCCACGGTCGCGGGCGCGAGCGCCTTGATCCCGGGGATGTGCGCGTACCAGGCCTCGAGGCTGTGCTCGTGCTGGGCCGCCATCTGACGGCCGCCGCCCGTCGCCATGCGCACGACGAGCGGGACGCTCAGCTGGCCGCCCGACATGTAGCGCAGGGTGGCGGCGTTGTTGACGACCTGGTCGAGCGCGAGCAGGCTGAAGTTGATCGTCATCACCTCGACGATCGGGCGCATGCCGCCGAGCGAGGCCCCGATCCCGGCGCCGACGAAGCCGGACTCGGAGAGCGGCGCGTTGCGGACGCGCTCGGGCCCGAACTCGTCGAGCAGGCCGAGGGAGACCGCGAAGGCGCCGCCGTAGCCGCCCACGTCCTCGCCCATCAGGAACACGCGCGGGTCGGTGGCGAGCGCATGGCGCAGCGCAGCCCTCACGGCCTCGCGGTAGGTGAGCTTGATCGTGCTCATGCTGCCGCCCCGGCTCCGGCGGGCAGGGTGTAGACGTCCTTCGTCAGGTCCTCGAGGGGCTCGATCGGCGCGGCCTCGGCAGCCGCGATCGCCTGGTCGAGCTCCGCGGCGATCTCGGCCTCGACCGCGGCCAGCTCGTCGTCGGTGAGGAGCTTGGCCTTGCGGAGTCGCGCCTCGAAGAGCGCGATCGGGTCGCGCTCCTTCCAGTGCTCGACCTCCTCCTTCTTGCGGTAGAGGTCGGGGTCCGCCATCGAGTGGGCGCGGAAGCGGTAGGTGTGCAGCTCCAGGAAGCGCGGCCCGGGGCCTGCGCGAACGGCCTCGGCGGCCCGTCGGGCTGCCGCCTCGACGGCGACCACGTCCATCCCGTCGACCTCCTCGGCCGGGATGCCGTAGCTCTCGGCGCGCAGGTGGATGTCGGGCTGGGCGAGCTCCTGCAGGATCGAGGTGCCCATCGCGTACTCGTTGTTCTCGCAAAGGAAGAGCACGGGCAGCTGCCAGAGGGCGGCCAGGTTGAGCGACTCGTGGAACTCGCCCTCGGCGACGGCGCCGTCCCCGAAGAAGCAGGCGGTCACCCGCTTGCGTCCCTGCAGCCGGTCGGCAAGGGCGAGCCCCACCGCGATCGGGAGGCCGCCACCCACGATCGCGTTCCCGCCGTAGAAGCGACGGGAGACGTCGAAGAAGTGCATCGAGCCGCCACGCCCGCGGCTGCAGCCGGTCGACTTGCCGAACATCTCCGCCATCAGCGACGCCGCCGGCAGCCCCCGGGCGAGCGCCTGCCCGTGCTCGCGATAGGTCGCGACGATGGCGTCGTCCGGCGTGAGCGCCTGCATCACGCCGACGCCGACCGCCTCCTCGCCGATGTAGAGAT
>DAIOGR010000469.1:0-1904 GCA_036745155.1 Gaiella sp. | reverse complement strand
CTGACCGAGAGCCAGACCTACCAGCGGCTCACGGACGGCTCGCCGATCGCGGACGTGTCCCCGTTCCTGGACGGCGACATCCTCGCCGAGCGCGGCGTGCCGGAGATGGTGGTGGGTGATAACGGGGCGTTGCTGTTACAGCCCGGCCAGTTCGCGACGCTGGGCGTCGGGGCCGGTGATCTGGTCGGTTTGCGTGTCACTGTGGCCGGGTTCGAGCTCGCCGCGGCCGGGGAGCTGACGACGTGCGAGATCGTCCCGGCGCTGGCTGCCGTGCTGGATGCGCGTCCCGATCAGCCCGAGATGCTCGACGTAGCCGTCTGGACGGCGTGCGCCGCGGACGAGGGTCTGTTCCGGGAGCCGGTGGCACCGCTGGGTGAGCTGCTCTCGGCTGGCGGCCTGGCCCAGGAGGGTGACTGGGTTGCCCGTGGCGGCTTCGATTTCGGCACGTGGCGCGTCCAAGGCCGGATCGAGACGATCGCGGCGCGCTACGAGCTGCACGACGACGAGGCGCTCGCCGTGCTGGCAACGGTGCGGCTGTACGAGCAGACGGCCGCGCTGGTCGATGCCGTGACCAGTGCCCAGCAAGACGGCGATACCGAGGAACTGGTCGACATCGCGTCCCAGCTGTTCCCGCCGCAGCTCGATCCGGCGCCGTCGAACGGCGACCCAGAGCTGGACCCGGATCGCACGACGGTGCGCGCGACCCTGAAGTTCCTCGCTGAACCGGCCGTCGCCGCCGCCGTGCTGGCCGAGACGAGTGCCGACGAGGAACGTGGCGCCGTCGCGTTGGGGCTGTTCGCCGAGTCGGTCGAGCCGCTGGCACCACGGGCGGCGCGCCCAGCGCTGCGTTGGCTGCGGGCCAAGGCGTACGAGGGGCTCGGTGACCTCGAGCGGGCCGAGCAGACCTACGGCGCCGCGGAGTCGCTGGACCCGTCGTGGCCGTTGACGCTGATGTCGTTGGCCCGCTATGCCAGCGACCGCGGCGATGCCGTGCGCGGGCTGGCCCTGCTGCGCCGGGCCGGGGTGCCGCGCGAGCATGAACTGGTGCAGCTGCTCGAACATTTCCAGCCTGCTCCGCGTCCGGGTCTCGGGCGCAAAGAGCCGTGCTGGTGCGGCTCGGGCCGCAAATACAAGGTGTGCCACCTGCATCGCGAGGAGCTGCCGCTAGCCGAGCGGGCCGCCTGGCTGTATCAGAAGGCGGGAGCGGACCTGTTCGACGGCCCGTCCGGCCCGCTGCTCATCCAGACCGCGCAGGCGCGTGCACGGTACTGGGACTCACCCGACGCGCTCGAGCAGGCCATCGAAGACGGCCTGGCCGCTGACGCGGTGCTGTTCGAGGGCGGCGCGTTCGCCGACTTCCTTGCCGTGCGTGGCTCGCTGCTGCCTACCGACGAGCAGTTGCTGGCCGAGCAGTGGCTGCTCGTGCAGCGTTCGGTGCACGAGGTGCTCGCCGTCCGGCGCGGCGAGCAGATGACACTGCGCGACGTGCGCACCGGCGACGTCCACGAGGTGCGCGAGCGAGCCGGCAGCCGGCAGGTGAAGGTGGGCGGGCTGTACTGCGCCCGGGTCGTCCCGGCGGGCGACACGATGCAGATCTTCGGCGGGATGGAGCCAGTATCCATCGGCGAGCGCGACGAGCTCATCGCGCTGCTCGACGACCATCCCGACCCCGTCGAGCTCGTCGCGTTCCTGTCCCGCCGATTCGCCCCGCCGGTGCTGCAGAACACCGAGGGCGAGTCGTTGGTGCTCTGCGATGCGACGCTGCGGATCGCAGACCCGGCCCAGCTGGCCCAGGGGCTGGATGACGAATATGACCGCCACGACGACGAGCCGGACGGCGCCCTGGCTTGGTTCGAGCACGTGATCACCCACGGCATGGAGCGGATCCGCGCGAACATCGAGCT
>DAIOGR010000468.1:0-1909 GCA_036745155.1 Gaiella sp. | reverse complement strand
GTCTGCAACGCCTCCCAGTCGGCGGGGCGGCCGAACAGGTGCACCGCGAGCACCGCGCGCGTCCGCGGGGTGAGCGCCTCGACGACCGAGGCCGGATCCAGGTTGAACGTGTCCGGGTCGACGTCGACGAGCACCGCCTTCGCCCCGCACAGCTCGACGGCGTTCGCCGTGGCCGGGAACGTGTAGGCGGGCACGATCACCTCGTCGCCCGGGCCGACGGGGAGGGCCATCATCGCCAGGTGCAGCGCCGCGGTCCCGGACGAGACGACGACGGCCTCGGCGGTGCCGCAGGCGCCCGCGAGCGCACACTCGAGCTCTCCCACCTTGGGGCCCATCGTGAGCATGCCGCTCGCGACGACCTCGGCCACCGCGGCCAGCTCCGCCTCGCCGACGTCGGGGCGAGCGAGCCGGATCGGCTCGGCGCCGCTCACGCCGGCGTGGCCAGCTTGGTGCGGTACCAGGCGATCGTGCGCTCGAGCCCCTCGTCCAGCTCGACCTTGGCTTCGAACCCGAGCAGCTCGCGAGCCTTCGTCGCGTTCGGGATCCGCAGCTCCACGTCGACGTAGTGCAGTGGCTGGAAAGTGATCTCGCCGGAGGCGCCGGCGATCCGCTTGATGCGCTGGGCGAGGTCGAAGATGGTGACGGCCGAGCGCGGATTGCCGATGTTGAAGCTCTCGCCCACGGCCGCAGGGTGCTCGAGCGAGAGCAGCAGCCCCTCCACCATGTCGTCCACGTACGTCCAGGCGCGGATCTGGGAGCCGTCCCCGTGGATCGTGAGGTCACGCCCCTCGATGGCCGCCTCGATGAACGCCCGGATGGCGCCGCCGCCGATCTGGCCGGGGCCGTAGATGTTGAACGGGCGCACCGTGACGGTCGGGAGGCCGAACTCGTCGTGGTAGGCGTGGGTCATGTGCTCACCGGCGAGCTTCGATACGGCGTACGTCCAGCGCGCCTCGCCCACGGAGCCGATCGTGGTGACGTGCCCCTCGCCGACGTTGAAGGCGTGTTGCCCGAACACCTCGCTCGTGGAGAACTCGATCAGGCGCTCTAGCGTGTCCCTGGTCGCGAGCGCCGCCTCGAGCGCATTGTAGGTGCCGATCGTGTTCACCCGCATCGTGCGCACCGGCGAGGCGAGCACGGTGTCGACGCCCGCGATCGCCGCTGCGTGGACGATGTGGGTGGCGCCGGCGGCAAGCTCGGTGAGGTGCGCGGGGTCGAGGATGTCGCCCTGGACGAAGGTGAAGTTCGGATGGTCGGCGAGCGCTGTGCCCGAGAGCGCGTCCCGGTGGAGGTTGTCCATCGCAATCACCTCGTTGTCGTCGACCAGGCGATGGGCCAGGGTGGTGCCGATGAAGCCGGCTCCCCCTGTGATCAGGATCCTCTTGCCGCTCAGTGACACGCGGCGAGTGTAGCGGCGTATCTTCCAGGGAATGCGTGTGCGCACCCTCACGATCGTGCTCTTCCTCCTCTCCGTCGCGCTGCCGGCGACGGCTTCGGCCGGACTGATCGACCTGAGGATCCAGTTCCGCGCGGACACGGGCACGGCGCCGCAGCTCCTCACCCTTCGTTGCGGCGAGCGCGTGACAGGCAACGTGCCTCGCCCCGCCCAGGCGTGCCTGCGTCTGCAGCGGCTCGGCCCCGACGCCTTCCGACCCACGCCGCCCGACACGGCCTGCACCGAGATCTCGGGCGGGCCGTCGACCGCCCGGGTGGCGGGCATCTACTTCGGCCGCCCGATCTGGATCCGGCTCCGGCGCGACAACGGCTGTGAGATCGCACGCTGGCAGCGCGTGGGGTTCCTGCTGCCGCGGCCGGCCGCCCCGCGCTGAACCATCTAGCATCGCCGTGCAGTGAAGACCGTCCTCTTCGTCGGCGCGGGGCGCCACCAGCGCCGCGCGATCCTGCAGGC
>DAIOGR010000467.1:0-1910 GCA_036745155.1 Gaiella sp. | reverse complement strand
CTACCCGGACCGTGACGCCCGTGACGCGGCCATGGCCGACTGGCTGGCCGCGCAGGGGGTTTCCCTGGTCGTCTGTGCGGGGTACATGCACCTGCTGCAGCCCGTGTTCCTCGAGCGCTTCCCGCAGAGCGTGGTCAACGTCCACCCGGCGCTCCTGCCCTCGTTCCCGGGCGCGCACGCGGTGGAGGATGCACTGTCGGCGGGGGTAGAGGAGACGGGCGCAAGCGTGCACCTCGTCGACGAGGGCATTGACACCGGCCCGGTGCTGCGGCAGGAGGCGGTGCCGGTCTTGCCCGGCGACACGCCAGAGACGCTGCACGCGCGCATTCGCGCTGTGGAGCACCGCCTGCTGCCCCAGGTGGTGAGCGAGCTGGCGGGCACATGAGGCGGGCCCTGCTCTCGGTGTACGACAAGACGGGCATCGCCGCGTTCGCCGAGGAGCTGTGCCGCCTCGGCTTCGAGCTCGTGGCGAGCGGCGGCACGGCGCGCCTGCTCGCCGACAACGGCATCGCCGTCACCCCGGTGGAGGAGCTGACCGGGTTCGCCGAGATGCTCGGGCACCGGGTGGTCACCCTGCACCCGCGGGTGCACGCCGGCATCCTCGCGCGGCGCGACGTCCCGGCGGATCTCGCCGACCTCGAGCGGCACGGGATCGACCCGTTCGACCTGGTCTGCGTCAACCTCTACCCCTTCGAGGACACGATCGCCCGCCTCGATGTCGGTTGGGAGGACGCGATCGAGCAGATCGACGTGGGCGGCCCCGCCATGCTGCGGGCTGCCGCGAAGAACCACGAGCACGTGATCCCCCTGTGCCGTGCGGAGGACTACGACACGGTGCTCGACGAGCTCCGCGCGAGCGGCGGCGTCTCGACGTCGACGCGGCGTTCGCTGGCGGCGCGGGCGTTCTCGACCACCGCCGCGTACGACACGGCGGTCGCGGGCTTCCTGGGCGCTGACGAGCCGTTCCCGGAGTCGGTCGTGGCCGCCTTCGAGCGCGTCGCCGAGCTCGCCTACGGCGAGAATCCCCATCAGCGCGCCGCCTACTACCGGCAGCGGGGCACGCGCACGCACCTCCTCGCGCGGGTGGAGCAGCTGCACGGCCGCCCGCTCTCCTTCAACAACCTCAACGACCTCTCGGCGGCGCGCCTGCTCGCGCTCGAGCTCGAGGAGCCGGCCTGCGTGATCGTGAAGCACGCGAACCCGTGCGGCGCCGGGGTGGCGGCGACGATCGAGGAGGCGTACGAGAAGGCGCTCGCCGCCGACCCGGTCTCGGCCTACGGCGGGGTGGTCGTGCTGACCCATGCCGTGAGCGCATCGCTCGGGGCGCGGCTCGCCGAGCAGTTCGTGGAGGTGCTGTTCGCCCCCGGCTACGACGAGACGGCGCTGGAGGCGCTCGTGCAGAAGCCGGCGACGCGGATCCTGCACGACCTCGAGCGCCGGCTCTCCGACCTGTCCGAGCCGGACTTCAAACGGGTGCTCGGCGGCGTGCTCGTGCAGGAGCGGGACCTGAAGCCAGACCCCCTCGACGAGATGGACGTCGCCTGCGGGAGCCTCGGGCCCGATGTCTGGGAGGATCTCCTGTTCGCCTGGACGGTGGTGAAGCACGTCAGCTCCAACGCGATCGTGATCGCGCGCGGCGGGCAGACGCTCGGGATCGGGGCGGGCCAGATGAGCCGCGTCGACGCGGTGCGCATCGCGGTCGAGAAGGCCCTGGCGCTCGGCCATTCGCTGGAGGGCGCGGTGCTCGCCTCCGACGCGTTCTTCCCGTTCGCCGACGGCGCGCAGGTCGCGCTCGAAGCGGGCATCGGCGCGATCATCCAGCCGGGCGGCTCGAAGCGGGACGACGAGGTCGTGGCCGCGGTCTCTGCCGCCGGTGCGGCCATGGTCTTCACCGGCAAGCGACACTTCCG
>DAIOGR010000466.1:0-1926 GCA_036745155.1 Gaiella sp. | reverse complement strand
CGTGCTCGCGGCGCTGCTCGTCGGCATCCTCGTCGTCGTGATCGTGGCGGAGCGCCTCGCCGCCCACCGGCGCAGCGTGCGCGGCGAGCCGTCGCCGCTCGAGCGCCTCGAGGCGCCGACGTCGTAGGCCGTGACGAGACTGAAAAGTCGCCTCTTTGCGGGTTTTTCGTGCGGGACAACGGCCGTTCGCCGCCGGCACGGCGCTACCATCGGTTCCCTCGGGGGAGGGAGCCATGAACGATTCGGTGGCGCCGATAGCAGCAGTGACCGACCTCCGCCGTGGTCCCGCCGCATGATCGGAAAGCACCTCCTCAGCCGCTCTCGCCTTGCCGCCCTCGCCGTGCTGGCGCTGACGGTTGCCGCTCTGGGGGCCGCCGCAGCGCCCGCGCAGGCGGTGACGAATTGCACGGCGTCCTCGTCGTGGGGCACGAACCGTGCCGACCTCGCCTCGCAGGTGGTGACGCTGATCAACCAGTACCGGGCGGGCAAGGGCCTCTCCCAACTGGCCGTCTCGTCGCCGCTGACGGCGTCCTCGACCTGGAAGTCGCTGCACATGGCCGGCTACGGGTACTTCGCGCACGACGATCCGGCGCCGCCCGTCGCCCGCAGCGCCTACCAGCGCGTCCAGGACTGCGGCTATGCGGGCAGCTGGTGGGGCGAGAACATCGCGTGGGGCTACACGACCGCGCAGTCGGTCGTGAACGGCTGGCTCGGCTCGTCGGGACACAAGGCGAACATCGAGAACCCGAACTTCACGTCGACCGGTGTGGGGGTCGCCTCGAACGCGGCCGGCCAGCTGTACTGGACGCAGAGCTTCGGGAACGACTCGGGCAGCACGCCGCCGCCGTCTCCACCGCCTCCGCCTGGCGGGGACACGCAGAAGCCGACGATGCCCACGGGGCTCGCGGTGACGGCGACGGCGCAGACGTCCGTTCAGCTCCGCTGGAACGCGTCGAGCGACAACGTGGGCGTGACGGGGTACGGGGTCTACATCGGGGGCACGCTGGCCGGAACGGTCTCGGGGACGGCGGTCACGGTGTCGGGGCTTCAGTGCGGGAAGAGCTATGCGATTGGTGTCGACGCCGTCGACGCGGCGCAGAACCGCTCGGCGATCGCCACGGTCACGGTGGCGACGGCGGCGTGCAGCAGCAGCGGGGCCGACACGGTGGCGCCGTCGGCGCCGTCGGGGCTCACCGTGACCGCGACCTCGCGAACGTCGATTGCGATCCGCTGGCTGCCCTCCGGCGACAATGTCGGCGTCACCGCCTACCGCCTCTGGCGCGGCTCGACGCTGGCCGGCACGACGACGTCGACGAGCTTCACGTTCGCCGGGCTCGCCTGCGGCAGGAGCTACCAGCTAGGCGTCGAGGCGCTCGACGCGGCCGGGAACGTCTCGGGCCGCACGGTGGTGACCGCCTCCACCCGCAGCTGTTACAGCTGGTTCTGAGCGAGAGCGCCGCTCGTTCGAGGTGAGTGTCCCGGCGGCAACGGCGGGCGCGGCCGGCGCTAGGGGAGTGCCGGCTCTGGGGGTCGCTCAACCGGATGGTGTAGGTGGGCGGGCACGCTCGCCCCTTAGGGCTTGCCGCCCATCGCCCAGACGCTGACAAGCCAGGCGATCACGGCGACGAGGGAGAGGACGCCGGCTGCTCGGGTGAGCCCCGTGCTGCCGCGGCGGACGGCGATGCCGGAGAGGATCAAGGTGATCAACAGCAGGAGCGCGCCCGCATCCGCGGTGATGTAGCCGATCCCGATCCACGTCGGGTCGTCCGCTCCTTCGCCGAATTCCTTGCTGTACAGCCACTCGGCGCCGACCCGCATCACGATGTAGGCGGGCAGCGCCACGATCAGGAAGGAGCGGAACGCGAGCCGCCGCAGGAACGGGCTCTCGGCGCCGCCGGAGGCGAGCGAGGCGATCGACCCGAGCCC
>DAIOGR010000465.1:0-1927 GCA_036745155.1 Gaiella sp. | reverse complement strand
GGCGTGTCGACGAGCCCGCTGTAGCTCAGCGGGAGGAAGTCGAAGCTGTTGTGGATGATGTCGAACTCGGAGGCCCGTTCGAAGGCGTGCGCGATGTGGAGGCATTCGGCCACCTTGGGCTCGACGTCCGGATCTTCCGAGTACCCGCGGGCGACGACCGCGGCGAGACGCCCGGAGGTCAGCGAGTCCGCCGTCGCGAAGAGCGTCGTGTCGACACCTCGGGCGACGAGCCCCTCGCTGAGGAGTGAGGCGAACTGCTCCCACGGCCCGTAGTGCCTCGGTGGCACGCGCCACGACACCGGCGCCAGGACGGCGACGCGCAGCGTGGTCACGAGCGCCGTACCGGTCTCGTGTCGGCGTGAGTCACTGACGCCGACTGTACTCCGCTGCGCTGGGCGAGCTGCGCCCTGGCACGACTTCAGTCGAAGCTTGCCTCACTGATGGGCTGTGCGGCGGCCCCGGGCTCGAGGCCGGGCGGCGCGGGGCTCGTTCGCAGGAGAGCTCCACCTACCACCGCGGCAGCAGCGGCGAACAGGGCGCCGACGAGGAAGGCGGCGTGGTAGCCGCCGTTGAGCGAGCCGAGCGGATCGTCGCCGGAGCCGAGCAGGCTGTTCGTCCTGGAGGCAGCGAGGCTGGCGAGAACGGCAAGGCCGAGCGCACCGCCCATCATGAACGCGGTGTTGACGACTCCCGAGGCGAGCCCGGATTCCTCCGGCGCGACGTCGGTCATGGCGGCGAGCAGCAGCGGGTTGAAGGCGATGCCGGCACCGAAGCCGAGCAGGATCATGCTCGGGAGCACGTCGCGGGCGAAGCTGCCGCCGACGGGTGCTCGCGCGAAGAGCAGGAGCCCGGCAGCTGCGAGCGACAGCCCCGTCGCGAGCGGCAGCCTGATCCCGAAGCGCATCACGAGCTTGGCCGAGAGCCCGATCGAGAACGCGCCCATGATCAGGTTGGCCGGCAGGAAGGCCAGGCCGACCTGCAGCGGGCTGTAGCCGAGCACCAGCTGGAGGTAGAGGGCGGAGAGGAAGAACCAGGCGAACATGGCAGCGGCCCAGAGCACGCCGGCGACATTGGCGGTGGCGACGTTGCGCAGCCGGAACAGCCGGAGTGGGACGAGGGGCGCGCTCACGCGCAGCTCGATGCCGAGGAAGAGAGCCAGCAGAGCCGCCGCCGCGGCCAGGAGGCCGAGCGTCCGGGCGGACGCCCAGCCAGCCTCGTTGCCGTTGACGATGGCGAAGACGGCGAGCATCAACGACGACGTCACGGTCACCGCGCCTGCGACGTCGAGGCGCGCGGCCGCGCCTGCACCGCGCCCGGTGGGCAGGAGCCTCAGGGAGAGGACATAGACGGCGGCTCCGATCGGGACGTTGACGAGGAAGATCCAGTGCCAGTCGAGCACGTCCGTGAGAACGCCGCCGAGCAATACGCCGATGCTGCCTCCGCCTGCTGCCACGAACCCGAAGACGCCCATCGCCTTGGCGCGCTCGGCCGGCTCCGTGAACAGGCTCATCATCAGCGAGAGGGAGACGGCGGAGACGACTGCGCCGCCGAGGCCCTGCACCGCCCGCGCCGCGATCAGGATCTCCTGCGAGCTCGCGAGGCCGCAGCCGATCGAAGCAGCTGTGAAGCACGCGATCCCGGTCAGGAACAGCCTCCGGTGGCCGAAGAGGTCGCCGAGCCGGCCGCCGAGCAGCAGGAAGCCGCCGAAGGTGAGCAGATAGGCGTTCACGACCCAGGCCAGCGAGGTCTCGGAGAACCCCAGGTCCGCCCTGATCGACGGCAGGGCCACGTTCACGATCGTCGTGTCGAGGACGATCATGAGGCTGCCGGCACAGAGCACGAGGAGGGCGAGCCAGCGGGAACGGCTGTCCATCGTCATCGGCCTTCGGGTCCTTTCGGTCGGATCGCTCGTTGACGTTCTAGAGGT
>DAIOGR010000464.1:0-1929 GCA_036745155.1 Gaiella sp. | reverse complement strand
GCGGCGTCTCACAACGTACGATCCCGGTCGAACGTTGTGAGACGCCGCACTAGGCGGCCTCGGCCGCGAACCGCGTCACCGTCTCGGCGACGTGGTCGACCCACGCACGCCAGCGCGGCAGCCGCAGGAGCGCACCTGTCCGCCGACGGAGCGCGGCGCCGTGGAGGCCGCGCTCGATCAGCGTGTAGGTGCCCGCGACGCCGAGCGCGCGGGCGCGCTCGAACCCGTGGCGTGAGCTCGCAGCGCTGACACCAGGCACGCCCGGCAGATAGCGGTCCCAGGAGCCGTGGATGACGTCGAGGCGCTTGCCGTGCAATCCGTCGAGCGGAAGCCGGTCGGGAATCCAGGGAGCGAGCCCGACAACAGCTCTTGCGGCACCGTGCGCGGCGACCCCGATCGAGACCGCCCCGCCCATGGAGAAGCCGACGAGCAGGCTGTCGCGCTGCACGAGCTCGAGCGCCGCCTCGGCGTCCGCCATGCACGAGGAGAGCTCGTTCCAGGTCTTTACGCGGTACCGCACCTCGGCGAAGGCGATACCCGGGAACCGCGGCGAAAGCTCGCCCGCCAGGAGCTCGCTCGTGGCGCTCCACGTGCCCGGCACCGACCTCGCCGAGCCACCGTTGACGAGCACGACCGCGATCGGCGCGCCCTCGTTGCGGAGCCGGGCCTCGGCTCCCGTGGCGAGCGGAACGATCCTCGTCATCCCGCCCCCTCGACCGTGCGGACGGGAGCGCAGTCGCGCACAGCGGCCGCGATCGCCCGGGCGCGCTCGCGGTAGCCGGCCTCGTTCCCGTGGAGCCCGTCGGAGGCGAGCCAGTCGGAGTGCTCCTGCACCATCTCCGCCCATTCGACCAGACGCATGCGGCGGTTCGCTGCAGCAGCCTCACGAAGCACCGCGTTGAACCCGTCGCTCGGCGCTCCGTCCCGCCAGATCGTCGCCCACACGAGGCACCGGCCGGGTCCGACGAGCGCCGTCACGCGAGCGACATCGTGGCGGAAGGCGGCGACGCCGTCGGGCGGGTCGTTCGTCCCGAGGCTGACGACGACGTGCGGCGCGAGCCGCGCCCGTCCCTGCTCGATCTCTACGATCCCTTCGCGCGTCTGCCGCCCGACCCGGTCGTCCGCGATCACCCCGAAGCCGGGCAATGCGTCCGCCAGATACGGCTCGACGCCGACGTTGAGCGAGTCGCCGACGAGCGCCACCGTGCCTCCCGCGGGCTTCGCCACGCCGTCGTCGCGCCGCGCGACGAGCAACGCCGCGACCGCGGCGACCGCGAGGAGAAGTGCGAACAGGAGGGAGGAGCGCATCGGCAGCAGGCGAGTGGGAAGCGAGGGCGAATCCGGCCGGGTGGTGGCGACCCGCGCAATCGACCGTTTTCTCGGGAACCCGGCGCTGTCCGATTCTACCCGGCGGGCCTACCGATCCGACCTGCGCCACTTCGCGGCATGGCTCGAGTGCCGCGGCACCCCGCTCGAGCAGGTCGACGTGCGTGCTCTTGCGGACTACACGGCAGAGCTCGGAAGGGCACGCAACGGCCTCGCCCACAGCACGATCGCCCGGCGGCTGGCAGCCGTCCGCTCCCTGCTTCGCTTTACGCTAGGCCCCGCCCACGTGCCGGAGGGGACGATGACACCGAGACGGCGGCGGCGGCTCCCGGACGCTCCCAAGCTCGTCGAGGTCGAGAGCGCGCTCGACGCGTTTTCCGCCGCCGATCCGCTGACGCTCCGAAACCGCGCCCTGCTCGAGCTCGTGTATTCGTGCGGGCTGCGGAGCGCGGAAGCCGTCGCGCTCGACCTCGGTGACGTCGACTTCGACCAGGAGAGCGTCCACGTGCGCGGCAAGGGCGGCAAGGAGCGCGTCGTGCCACTCGGGGAGGAGGCCGCACTGCAGCTCGCGCGCTACCTGCGCGACTCGCGTCCGCACCTCGC
>DAIOGR010000463.1:0-1933 GCA_036745155.1 Gaiella sp. | reverse complement strand
AGAAGATGGCCGGCAAGAAGGTCGGCGTCTGGTGCTGCGGCAACGAGAACGAGCTGTTCGCCGCCCTCGTCAAGAACGGGCTCAATCCCAAGAGCTCGTCCAGCGTCAAGATCATCAACCAGCCGTTCGACATGAACCTCTTCCTGCAGAGGAAGATCGACGCGGCCGCGGCGATGACCTACAACGAGCTCGCGCAGGTGCTCGAGACGAAGAACCCCGACACCGGCAAGCTCTACACGCTGGCCGACCTCAACGTGATCACGATGGAGAGCGCGGGCACCGCCATGCTCGAGGACGGCATCTTCGCGCAGGGCGACTGGCTCAAGGACACGAAGAACCAGGACATCGCCAGGCGGTTCCTCGCCGCCTCGTTCAAGGGCTGGATCTACTGCCGCGACAACCAGAAGGCGTGCGTCGACATCGTGCTCAAGAACGGCACGCTGCTCGGCAAGGGCCACCAGACGTGGCAGATGAACGAGATCAACAAGCTCATCTGGCCTGCACCGGGACGCGGTGTCGGCGTGATGAACTCGGCCGCCTTCGTGCGGACGGCGGCGATCTCCAAGCAGTTCAAGGTCATCTCGAAGCTGCCCTCCGGGGCGTACCGAACCGATCTCGCCAAGGCCGCGAATGCGACCCTGCGCAAGCAGGGCGTCGACACGACCGGCTCCAAGTGGAAGGCGATCGTCGTCAAGGTCACCCCGGGCGGCAAGTAGCCCGGAAACACGCGGCCCCGGGCTTCGGCCCGGGGCCGTCCACGACCCTGGAGGCCCCCATGCCAGTGCTTCAGCCATGTCTGTCCTGATCCGAGGCGGCCGCGTCGTCACCGCCGCCGACGACTACATCGCGGACGTCTACGTCGAGGGCGAACAGGTCTCGCTCGTCGGGAGGTCACTCAAGGTCGACGCGGACGACGTCATCGACGCGACGGGGAAGCTCGTCCTGCCAGGCGCGATCGACCCGCACACGCATCTCGACATGCCGTTCGGCGGCACGGTCACCGTCGACGACTTCACGTCCGGCCAGACAGCTGCAGCCTTCGGCGGCACGACCTGCCACATCGACTTCGCGATCCAGTCGAAGGGCCAGTCGTTCTCGGCCGCGATCGACGAGTGGAGCGCCAAGGCCCTCGGCAGCGCGGTCATCGACTACGGCTTCCACATCATCGTGACCGATCTCGAGGAGGGCGGGACGCTCGAGGAGCTCGCGCTGCTGCCCGACCGCGGCATCACGTCCTACAAGATGCTGATGGCCTACAAGGGCGTCTTCCTCATCGACGACAACACGATGTTCCGGGTGATGGAGCTCGCCGCCAGGACCGGCGCGCTCGCAATGATCCACGGCGAGAACGGAGAGGTGATCGACGTGCTCGTCAAGGAGGCAGTGGCGGCCGGCAACCTCGAGCCGCGCTACCACGCACTGACCCGCCCGCCGGAGCTCGAGGGAGAGGCGACGAACCGTGCAATCCAGATCGCCCACGTCGCCGGGGCGCCGCTCTATGTCGTCCATGTCACGTGCAAGGAGTCGGTCGACGCGATCGCGGCGGCGCGCGCGAAGGGCTGGCCGGTCTGGGGCGAGACGTGCACGCAGTACTTCTTCGTGGACATCACGGATCTCGACGAGCCGAACTTCGGCGGCGCCAAGTACGTCTTCTCCCCGCCGGTGCGCGACAAGTCGAACCAGCCGGTGCTTTGGGACGCCGTGCGCACGGACGTGCTCTCGGCCATCTCGACCGACCACTGCGCCTTCCTGCTGGACGGGCAGAAGACCCTCGGCAAGGACGACTTCTCGAAGATCCCGAACGGCGCCCCCGGGCTCGAGGAGCGCCTCAAGATGATCCACCACTTCGGCGTCAACGAAGGTCGGATCACGCTGAATCGGATGGTCGAGCTGCTCTCCACGAATGCGGCCCGGCTGTTCGGGCTCTATCCGA
>DAIOGR010000462.1:0-1938 GCA_036745155.1 Gaiella sp. | reverse complement strand
GGCCGCCGGCGCCCGTACCCGTGGACGGCCGACGCGCTCCTGACGGCGCCGTGGCTCGTCGACGTGCTCGGCAACGTCTTCGACCTCTACGACACGGTCACCTGGTGGGACGACGCCAACCACCTCGTCAACTGGGCGCTGCTCTGCGGCGGCCTGGGGCTGCTCGTGCTCCGGGTGCGCCTCGGTGCCCTCACGAGCGCCGCCCTCGTCGTCGGCTTCGGGGCCTTCCTCGCCATCGTCTGGGAGCTCGGCGAGTACGCCGCCTTCATCCACGACAACACGGACGAGCTCGACACGGCCTACACGGACACCCTGGGCGACGAGCTGCTGGGGACGATCGGGGCCATCCTGGCCGGCGCCGGCGTGTTCCTGGCCGCTCGCCGCCGCGCCGGTGCGAGAATGGCCGCGGATCCCCCGAGCCCGTCAAAGGAGACGCTGTGAGCGCCACGTTCGAAGGCCTGGTGATAGACGGCGAGCGCGTCGCGTCCGCCGAGGGGCGCACGTTCGACACCGTCAACCCCGCCACCGGCGAGGTCTTCCGCACCGTCGCGGAGGCGGGGCGCGAGGACGCCGACCGCGCTGTGCAGGCGGCGGCGCGGGCGTTCGCCGACTGGGGGTCTCGCACGCCGATCCAGCGCGCCAAGGTGCTCTACCGCTGGGCCGACCTGCTCGAGCAGCACGTCGACGAGCTGGGGCTGCTCGAGACGCGCGACATGGGCATGGCGATCGGCGACGCCCGCTGGTGCGCCGGCAACGCGGCCGCGGTGATGCGCTACTACGCCGGCGCCGTGGACAAGTTCTTCGGCTCCACCATCCCCGTCGACCGCGACGGCATCGTGCTCACCTTCCGCGAGCCGATCGGCGTCGCCGCCCTGATCACCCCGTGGAACTTCCCGCTCAACATCGGCAACTGGAAGACGGCGCCGGCGATCGCCGCCGGCAACACCGTGGTGCTCAAGCCCGCCAGCCTCTCCCCCCTGTCGGCCCTGCGCTACGCGGAGCTCGGGCTCGAGGCGGGCCTGCCCGCCGGGGTCCTCAACGTCGTCCCCGGCCCCGGCCGCGCCGTCGGGGACGCGCTCGTCGAGCATCCGCTCGTCGGCAAGGTCGGCTTCACCGGCTCGACCGAGGTCGGCGTCGAGATCGCGCGCAAGGCGGCCGGCACAGTCAAGCGCGTCACGCTCGAGCTCGGCGGCAAGAGCGCCTGCATCGTGTTCGCGGACGCCGACCTGGAGAAAGCCGGCCGCCTGGCGCCGTTCTCCGTGTTCGAGAACTGCGGCCAGGATTGCTGCGCGCGGTCGCGCCTGCTCGTGGAGGAGTCCGTGAAGGACGAGCTGCTCGAGCGCTACGTCGCCGCGACGAAGGCGATCGTCGTCGGGAACCCGGAGAGCCCCGAAACCCAGGTCGGCCCCCTGGTCTCGACCGGGCAGCGCGAGACGGTGGAGGGCTACATCGCGAAGGGCGTCGAGGAGGGTGCGACCGTGGTGGAGGGCGGCGCACGCCCCGACGACCCGGCGCTCGCGAACGGCTACTACCTGCGTCCCACCGTGCTCGACGGCTGCACGAACGAGATGACGGTCAGCCGCGAGGAGATCTTCGGGCCGGTCGTCTCCGTGATCACGTTCCGCGACGAGGCCGAGGCGATCCGGCTCGCGAACGACACCCCCTACGGGCTCTCGGGATCGCTGTGGACGCGCGATGGAGCCCGCCAGCTGCGCGTCGCGAGGGCGCTGCGCACGGGCGGCATCGGCGTCAACTCGAACAGCTCCGTCTTCCCGCAGGCCCCCTTCGGCGGCTACAAGCAGTCGGGCTCCGGCAAGGAGCTCGGTATGGAAGGGCTCGTCCACAACACCGAGCTCAAGTCCGTGTTCATATCGACTGAATGATCCGCAAGCGGGGCTTCGCTTCGCGAAGCCTCAGGAATCCGCTCGCGCGGATTCC